>CALFUQ010000196.1 GCA_937929885.1 uncultured Saprospiraceae bacterium | reverse complement strand
TAATTGTAGGTTATACTAACAAGAAGAATGTTGCGCTTAATATTAACGCTTCATTTGCTACGATCGACGGCACTAGTTCATACACTGATATTACAGAAATGCATATTGGACCTAGGTTTGATTTATTCCTTGGTAAAAATGGCATAATATCGAAATTTGGTATTGAATATAATTTCGGATGGTCTAGTGGTGCACCATCTGTGCAAGAAAGAATTGAAACTGAACGAAAAAATAATCTACAACTTGATCTAAATTTTTCACTATCGATAGGATCTAAGAATGGTGTAGCATTTTACCCAACGTTATATGGTGGATTATCTAATCGCGATTATTCTTTTAAAGGCTCTAGACATTTTGCAGAAATGCGACCTAATATATTTGGTGATTTTCATGAAGAGATTTCAATGAGTTTTCCAATGATAATTAATTTCTCAGGTGCTCAATTAGCAATAGTTCCTAAAATGGGAAGATCGGTTTACAACACTTTTTTCGAATTGGGTGTAGCAGCTAATTTATATCATTCAGCTAGGTGTATCATCGTAAGAAGAAAGAATAAAAGGAATAAGGTTTTGTCAAAGTTTTATAACTGATCACTATCTAAACCTAATTCATCTTCGCCAAAGAGTATAATTCTAAAATTTCAATTGAAACATATTCCAGCGCCTTTACATTAGTTGCATTAAGATTAATGGGAGGTGCTACCCCAGCCTTATGAGCTTCATACCATCTCGATATGCATAAGCACCAGTGATCACCATGTTTTAGACCAGGGAAATTAAATTGTGGTTTGGGAGTTATTAAATCATTGCCTCGTTCTTTACTATAGATTAAAAACTCATCAGTTACTCTTGCACACACTATATGTGTACCATGATCAGAGGCATCAGTTAGGCATTGACCATTTCGGTAATAACCTGTTACTGGATCAAGACAACACATCTGTAATTGCTCTCCATATACATTTATTGCTTTATCATCTGATATGCCTGCCATAGGGTAAATATTTCTTAAGCTGTCTAAGTTTTGAGTATTGGCAATTGTCGACCAACATAAAATAATCAGAACACTTGAAAATCTAATTACATCTTTAATCAAATATCCTTCTTTAACCACTCTTCAACATTATTTTCTATACGTTCCTTAATCTTATCATTATCGGCTTTCTCAAAATTCTTGCCTGTAATATGCTCATACAACTCAATGTATCGATCACTAACCACCCACACAAAGTCATCTGGCATCTCTGGCATGAGCTGCCCTTCCTTTCCTTGAAAACCATGATCCATCAACCATTCTCTTACAAATTCTTTTGAGAGTTGCTTTTGCTTTTCTCCCTTTGCTAATCTTTCTTCGTAACCATCCTTGTAATAATATCTGGAACTGTCAGGGGTATGTATTTCATCTATCAAATAAATCTGCCCATTGGCTACACCAAACTCATACTTTGTATCTACCAAGATTAGTCCTCTCTCCTCGGCCATCTTAGTCCCTATCTCAAACAACTTATAAGTGTAATCCTTGAGTTCTTCCCAAACATCACCAGTGACAATTCCTTGTGAGAGAATTTCTGATTCTGAGATATCCTCATCATGCCCCTCTTCAGCTTTAGTAGCTGGGGTAATTATTGGATCAGGAAACTTCTGTGCTTCTACCATTCCATCAGGCAATGTTACGCCACAAAGTACTCTCTCTCCTGATTTGTAAGTTCTCCACGCATGGCCTGCAAGATATCCTCTGATGACCATTTCTAATTTTATAGGTTCACACTTGATCCCTACAGATACATTAGGATCTGGGGTATCTACTAGCCAGTTAGGAACTTCTGATCTTGTGGCATTAAGAAAGTGCTCCGCAATTAAATTCAATACTTGGCCTTTGTAAGGTATCGGTCGAGGAAGTATATGATCAAAAGCTGAAATCCTGTCTGAAGCGACCATCACTAGGTGCTGTCCTATATCATAAACATCACGTACTTTTCCATGATATACTCCCTGCTGGCCAGTGAAGTTAAACTCGCTAGATGCTAATGAAAAGTCCTCAGGCGTGTGCATATTATAAACTTAAAACTGTTAATTAAAAAGCCTCGATGTTCGTATCGAGGCTTCAAAATAATGGATTATTTTTTATTAAATGTATTTTAAAGTTTGCGATCTGTGATGATCTCTTTTGGTGGGCAAACTTTGGAGGTCAAGACTTCATAAGTCTGATAGAATCCTCCCTAATGATCTAAACTCAGAGTAAAGTTAATAATGAATATATTCGACGAAATTTATAAGTCAACGAGATATGAGTACAAAGGTCGTGATAAGTGGTACAGGAATATTTACACCGAAATATACGCTCACCAACGAAGAACTAGTAGCATCTTATAATGATCATGCTGATCAGTACAATGCAAATCATAGCACTGAGATCGACGCAGGTACATTAATTGCGAAACCACACTCATCAGCAGCATTCATAGAAAAAGCTTCAGGAATTAAGCAGCGTTATATCTATCAGAAAGAAGGCGTACTGGATCTTGACCGTATGCGCCCATCAATCCCAAAGCGAAATCCTGAGGAAATATCAGATCAAGCGGAAATGGCGATTAACTCTGCTAAATCTGCGATGGCTGCAGCTAATAAAGAAGCAAAGGATATCGATGCAGTTATCGTATCCTGTGCATACACACAGCGCTCTTACCCTGCTATAGCTATAGAGGTGCAATCAGCACTAGGTATAGATGGTTTTGGGTTTGATATGTTAGTCGCTTGCTCTGCAGCCACTTTCGCATTGCAAAGAGCTTATGAGATGGTAAAGGCTGGAACTGCCAAATGTGTCCTGGTAATAAATCCAGAACTTACATCGCCACAAGTAAACTATAAAAATCGTGATAGCCATTTTATTTTTGGAGATGTATCTATGGCTTCGATAATAGAATCTGAGGATACTGCTTCGAGTGAGGATACTTTTGAGATTTTAAGTACTAAAGCATTCACAAAATACTCTAATAATATTCGTTCAAATTTTGGATATGTATTGAATTGTAATGATGCTGACCCACTAGACGAAGATCAGTATTTCACCCAAAATGGGCGAACGGTCTACAAAGAAGTCTGCCCGCTTGCTGCTAAGCATATAGCTGACCATTTGAGCCAGCACGGTTTTTCTACCACAGATATTACTCGTTGGTGGCTACATCAGGCTAATATCAATATGAACAAGCTGATATGTTCTTTACTGTTAGATCGTCAGCCTTCTGATGAAGAAGCACCAATAGTTTTAGATGAGTTTGCAAATACTGCGTCTGCAGGTTCTATAATAGCTTTTCATAGGCACCATAAAGATCTTAAGTCTGGAGACTTAGGAGTAATTTGCTCTTTTGGAGCTGGATACTCGATAGGTAGCTTGATTGTCAAAAAGTGCTAGGGTAAACAAGAATTGATGGGTAAGCGAGTATTACTCATTTGTATAAAATCACCCTTGGATGCTGGGCAAGAATCTGAACAATGAAATTTCTTGATTATATGTACTTAAGAAGGTTACGATCTGTAATGATCTCTTTTAATTCCTTCAGGCATTCATATTCCTTAGGCATAACTTTCTTTGTTACTTCTTTCATCGCTACATAAGCACCTTTTTCTATGCCTGGCACCATCTCTTTGATCGTATCCTTTGCCAATCTGATATCGTGCTTGAGTAATCCCTTGATAGATGGGATATCATGCCAATCACCCTCAATCGCGTAAGTTCTCACTTGATTGCCTTCGCTATTTATTGATGGTTCTAATTCTATAATATCAAGCTCAGGTTTGTTTTCCTTGACCGCGTCCAATTTTTTTTGTGATGTTTTCCATATCTCAGGATTATTCTGCAAATCAGAATCCATAAGAAATACTTCTAAGCCCTTCTCATGACATCTGTAAACTACAATCCTTACTAGATCAAAAACACTCATTGACGTTGATAATTTCGTGGTTATATGATATTTAAAGATACTGAAAATGAAAGCTTAGTTATTAAACATTCCGCTTTAATATCTCAAATATTACAAGTGAAACTAAGAATTGTTGGCCCTTATTGCTTGTTTCTTTGAAAAGCTGAACTGCTCTTTGGTGCAGGGCCGCTTCTTTGGTAGGTTTATTTAGGCTCCCGATCTTGACTCCTTCTACCGAAATCTCCTGGATATTACCAGAGCTCTGATCAACCATGGCTATGACTTTTTTCCGTCTGGAGATTAATCTACCTTGATAATCTATAATACCTATTGCATTCCCATTAATATAAACCTGTGCTACTCCATTTCTTAATCGGTAAGCATATTCATGGGTTTTACTTTTAGCCAGGATTAGGCCTTTCTTGGTCCCAGTATAGACATCTTGGTAAGCATAGCCAATGACAGACTCTGCGTAGATTGTCTTGAATGACCCAGAGACTACACTATTAAAAAAACTACTCTTTGACTTATTTGCTAGCTGTAAAGAAAGAATTGATAATTCATCAGCGCTCCACGGTATCAGTGTTTCAATATCTATAGATGGTCTTAATGGCTTTATCTCATATTCGAGACTACCCTTCCCCGAGCCAAGTAATACTTTTTTGAGAATATTTAAAATCATGCGTTGTTAGCTACCGAATTTCTGATGAAGATAGTAAATCACCTCCCCATTAAAACAAAAAAAGTGCTTATCTGATTTCTCTGATAAGCACTTTTAATATCTTGGAATTATTTTTTATCCTAAGTAGGACTTTAATTCATTCTTGTTAACAGACTTACGTAATCTTCTGATCGCTCTCTCTTTAATCTGTCTTACTCTTTCTCTAGTTAAGCCATAAAGTTCTCCTATCTCCTCTAAGGTCAATGACTTATGTCCATTTAGACCGTAGTAAGATGATAATACTTCTACTTCTCTTGCAGAAAGCATAGATAACCCGTGAGCTACTTCTTGCTTAAGTGACTGTCCCATTAATTTTAAATCAGGTCCATCTTCGTCCTTCACCATAAGATCTAGCATAGTAGCATCTCCTTCATCTCCACCTACTGGTGCATCAAATGATAAATGCCTGTTACCTCCCTGTACCATCGTAGCTATATCTTTTAATTTAAGATCTAGTAACTCTGCTAATTCTTCGTGAGATGGTTCTCTCTCAAACTGTTGTTGGAAAGAAGTAACTGCCTCTTTTATCTTATTATATGAACTAACCTTATTAAGTGGTAATCTAACTAGTCTTGAGTACTCTACTATAGATTGTAAGATAGATTGTCTGATCCACCATACTGCGTAAGAAATGAACTTAAAACCTCTGGTTTCATCAAATCTCTTTGCAGCCTTCATAAGACCCACATTTCCTTCATTGATTAAATCACTTAGTGATAATCCTTGATTTTGATATTGCTTAGCAACAGATACCACGAATCGTAAGTTAGACTTGGTTAGAATATCTAATGCTTCTAGATCTCCTTCTTTAATTCTTCTAGCTAATCTAGCTTCATCATCTGCAGTGATCATCTCGATCTTACTGATGTCATTAAGATACTTATCTAGAGATACACTCTCTCTATTGGTAATTTTATTTGTAATCTTTAACTGCCTCATTCTTTATTTCCCCGTTTTGGAAGCTCCCTCCTTTAAAAAATATTATTTAACTATTGACATTCTCCATTAAAATATCAAGTATTATAACGTAAGAATAATACAATAGATATGTATAAAAGGTTCAATTTCTATCTATGAACTTCAAAAAACCGACCAACTTTTACAAATCTTCTACTTAATTAAGACTCTTAAGGTAGAAATGTCCCCTATTCGGCAGGTTTCCTTTCTGGTTTTGGGAGCAAAGCTTTCCTAGAAAGCTTAAGTTTTCCTGATCTATCGTCGATTCCAATGAGCTTAACTTTGATTGGATCACCTTCATTAAATAGCCCGTCTAAAGTTTCTATTCTAGAGTGAGAAATCTCAGAAATATGAACTAATCCACTCTTATTATTGAAATCTACGAATAGGCCATAAGGCATAATGCTGGCTACTTTAGCATCATATTCGTCACCGATAGTCGGTGTATATGCGATTGCATCTATTTTTGCTTTTGCTACGTCGATAGCATCTTTGTCTGGGCCGTAAATATTAACAATTCCCATACCTCCATCTTCTTCGATAGTGATCGTAGTGCCTGTATCTTCTTGCATAGCCTGGATAATCTTACCTCCAGGTCCGATAATAGCACCGATAAATTCTTTAGCGACTTTAAATTCTATGATTCTAGGAGCATGTGCTTTAAGATCTTCTCTTGGTGTAGAGATTGTCTTAGCCATTTCTCCCAAGATGTGTAATCTTCCTTCTTTCGCTTGCATTAGGGCTTTCTCAAGTACCTCATATGCTAATCCATCTATCTTGATATCCATCTGACATCCTGTGATTCCTTTCTCAGTACCTGTTACTTTGAAATCCATATCTCCTACAGCGTCCTCATCTCCAAGAATATCTGATAAGATTGAGTAATCATCACCCTCTGAGATCATACCCATCGCTATCCCTGATACAGGAGCATTGATTTCTATACCTGCATCCATCAGTGCAAGAGAACCTGCACATACTGTTGCCATAGATGATGATCCATTAGATTCTAATATATCTGACACAATTCTCAAAGTATAAGGAGTATCCTCTGGCATCACCTGCTTAAGTGATCTACCTGCAAGATTTGCATGTCCTACTTCTCTTCTGCCTGGCCCTCTCATAGGCTTAGTCTCTCCTACAGAAAATGCAGGGAAGTTATAATGGAGGATAAAGTTGCTGAAGTAATTCTCCATCGCATTATCGATCATCTGATTATCCTTCTTAGTACCGATAGTCAATGATGTAAGTGCTTGCGTCTCTCCTCTCGTAAAGATTGCAGAACCGTGAGCAGCAGGCAGGTAATCTACCTCCGTCCAGATATTCCTTATGTCTTCTGGCTTTCTACCATCTAACCTAACTCCATCCACTAATACCATTTCTCTGATCGTCTCTTTTTTGATCTTATTGAAACATTCTTTAGCGTCTTCCCAGTTTTCTTCCATCCACTCTTCTCCGTCACTCTCTGTGAAGCTTTCCTTCATCTCATCTTTGATTTCTCCAAACTTCTCTTTTCTAATAAGCTTCTGTAGTCCTCCTTTACATACTGCCATTAGTTTATCTTTTGCAAAAGCTTTTACTTTTGCTTTAAGCTCTTCATCTAAACCAGGTATATCCACCTCTCTCTTAATCAATGCTTTATCTCCTACTAACTTAGCTAACTCTAACTGAGCTTGACATTGTGTCTTAATAGCCTCGTGTCCTACTTTGATTGCTTCTATAAGTTCTGACTCTTGACATTCTTTAGACTCTCCCTCTACCATCATCACATTATCCATAGATGCAGCCACTATTATTTGTAGTGTTGCTTCTTTAAGTGCTTCTTTAGTTGGATTCACTACATACTCACCATTAATCTTAGCCACTCTTGCCTCTGATATCGGTCCTGCAAAAGGAATATCTGAAACACTCAATGCTGTAGAAGCTGCAAGAGCTACATATGCATCTGGTAAAGTCTCTCCATCAGAAGAAATTAGATTGATTATAACTTGTGTATCAAACATGTATCCATCAGGGAATAATGGTCTAATCGCTCTATCTACTAATCTTGAAGTCAGTATCTCATAATCTGATAGTCTTGTCTCTCTTCTAAAAAAGTTTCCTGGGATTCTTCCTACTGAAGCAAATTTTTCTTGGTAGTCTACAGATAATGGAAAGAAGCTTTGTCCTTCTCTCATTTCGAATTTTGAAACAACAGATGCGAAAAGCATTGTCTTTCCAATTCTAATTACACATGATCCATGTGCTTGTGCTGCTAATTTGCCTGTTTCAAGGATTACTTCTTGGCCATTTGGTAGGTTAAAAGAAGTAGTTGTAGGAGTCTGTACACCCATAGTTGTTTGTTTTTTCTAGTTATAATAATTGCTCCCTTGTCCCGAAGCAACGGTTTGTAATATAGATCGGCATTCATTTAAACTTTGCAATGAATGCATATGTATTCAACTTAGTTACTTTCTGATACCTAGCTTCTCAATAAGTGCTCTGTACTTAATGATGTCCTTTGCCATTAGGTATTGAAGATGTCTTTTTCTTTTACCTACCAACGTAAGCAGAGTTCTTCGACATGAGTGATCTTTCTTGTTAAGCTCTAAATGCTTAGATAGACCTGCGATCTTTTGTGTGAATAACGCTATTTGCGCTTCAGTTGAGCCGGAATTATTCTTGTTACCACCGTACTCTTCAAAAATTTTCTCTTTTTCTTCTTTTGTTATGTATTGTCCCATATTGTTTTTTTTACCAAATAAGATTATTTAAATGCGGATTTAGCGAGTGCAAAAATAGTTTTAATAAAGGAGATATACCAATTAAAGCCAGTATCTAAGAGAATAGCTACCAGATAATTCTAATCTTATGATAATCAGGGACTTAATTCAGTTTTAGCCTCATTCCATAGCTGATCCATTTCTCCCAGTGTCATCTCAGTCAGTTCTTTAGGAGCATTTGCTTCAATATATTCAAATCGAGCTTTAAACTTCCTATTAACTTTTTCTAATGCGGTCTCAGGATCTACTCCAATGAACCGTGCATAATTGATAAGGGAAAAGAACACATCTCCAAACTCTTCTTCTATCTTTTCAGGACTATTGCCAGCTTCCACTTCTTCATGAAATTCTTGTATCTCTTCTTCTACTTTCTCCCAGACCTGCTCTCTATTCTCCCATTCAAATCCGACTTGCTTTGTCTTGTCTTGCATGCGGTAGGCTTTGACCATTGCAGGAAGAGAATTAGGTACTCCTGACAAAACTGACTTTTTACCTTCGGTCATTTTAAGTTGCTCCCAATTTTTCTGGACATCTTCTACACTATCCACTGTTACATCACCGTAGATGTGAGGGTGTCGATGTATAAGCTTTTCACACACTGAATTGATCGCATCTGTGATATCAAATTGCTTTTTCTCGTCAGCTATTTTTGCATAGAATACTAAGTGGAGCATAAGGTCTCCTAGTTCTTCTTTAATTTCTTGGGGATCATTATTAAGAATAGCATCTGCAAGTTCGTAGGTCTCTTCTATGGTGAGGTTTCTGAGTGATTCGTTGGTTTGTTTTTTATCCCATGGGCATTGCTCGCGAAGCTCATCCATGATGTCTAATAATCTCTCGAATGCTACTAGCCTTTTATCCAAATCAAACTTTATTTACCCTACATTTGTTAATAGAATATAAAATTATTCTAATATGAGGACTTTCTTATACATGACAGTGGTAATCTTCGGAGTATTCGGAATCTCATTCATACTCATGAATATCAGGCATATAATCACGGGTAATGAATTTAGAGGGACATGCGCAACTAATAACCCTATGGTGAAGGATAAATTTGGAGATTGTTCTTTGTGTGGAAAAAAGCCAGAGGAAGATTGTCAGATGCCCTCTACTGGTGAATTGGTCTAGCTTATTTCTTTTCAGCTAGTTTGTTACTGATTACTATGACAGAGCTAGCAACCATCATCCCGAGTCCTACGTAAAAAATCAACATTGTAATAAATTAAAGTGGTTATAAATTTTTGGTCACTGTACTCTCACGGGATACATAAATATCTATTTTTAGGACAGTAACAAGGCATAAAAGCAACAAAATTTATATAATTTTAAATACGTAATATATACTGCTTTCAGCCACAAGGTATAACAAATATAAAAAATTACAAATTTAATATTTAGTAATGTGTAAGAATTTGACAATTAGAGTAATAATAGGGTTTATACTTATCCCTTTGATGGGTATTTCACAGGCTCAAGAGCGATTTTCATCCGCAGAGATCCATTCTGCTATCAAAAAGCTGAATTTCTTAGGATCGGTGCTTTATGTCGCTGCCCATCCTGATGATGAAAACACAAGACTCATCTCTTACTTCTCTAATGAAATTAATGCACACACTACCTACTTATCTCTTACAAGAGGTGATGGAGGTCAGAATATGTTAGGCACAGAGCTTAAAGAGCTATTAGGAGTGTTACGAACTCAAGAACTTTTGGCCGCAAGACAGACTGATGGCGGTAATCAGACTTTTACAAGAGCGATTGATTTTGGATATTCTAAACACCCAGATGAAACACTTGCGATATGGAATAAAGAAGAGGTTCTCTCCGATGTCGTGTGGGCAATAAGAAAATATCAACCAGACATTATCATCAATAGATTTGATCACCGCACACCTGGCAGGACGCATGGTCATCACACAAGCTCTGCAATGTTATCAGTGGAAGCATTTGATATGACTAACGATGCTGGTGTCTATTCAGATCAATTGAAGCACTACCAGCCATGGCAAGCAAAGCGCTTGTTCATGAACACTTCTTGGTGGTTTTATGGGAGTAGAGAAAATTTTGAGAAGGCTGATAAATCAAAAATGCTAAGTGTTGATGCAGGTGTCTACTACCCTATGCTCGGTATATCTAACAGTGAAATTGCTGCAGCAAGTAGAAGTATGCACAAGTGTCAAGGGATGGGATCAACTCCATCTAGAGGTTCTGAGTTAGAATATCTAGAACTTATCAAGGGAGATTTACCAAAGGACAAAGAAAACTTATTCGATGGAATCAATACGACCTGGAGTCGTGTAAAAGGTGGCGCAGCCATTGGCAGTTTGATATCAAGTATTGATGACAACTTTGATAATCAAAATCCTAGTGCAAGCATCCCTATGCTTATGAAAGCACACAAAATGATATCAAGTTTAGGGGACTCAAAATGGAAGTCAATTAAACTCGCAGAAATTGAGGAAATAATTAGTGCATCGTCGGGATTATTTTTAGAAGCTGTAGCCAATGCAGAAAGCGCAGTTGCTGGAGAAGAAATAGAAATAACGACTGAATATATCAATAGGTCAAATACTAATGTAAAGCTTAATAGTATTAAAATAAGTAATGGAGGGATTGACACCACGCTTAACCAAACACTAGAAAATAATACTAGCCAAAAAATATTTTTTGATTACAAAGTACCTTCTGACATGAAATCTACAAGTCCTTACTGGTTAGCAGAAAAAGGAACTTTAGGAATGTATAATGTTAAAGATCAAACAAAGATTGGAATTCCAGAATTAGGAAATCCAATTACCGTTTCTTTTGATCTTACTTTAGAAGGAGTTGGTTTAACATTAGACAGAAAATTAGTCTTTAAGAAAACTGATAGAGTCAGAGGAGAGGTTTACCAACCCTTCGAAATTGTATCTCCAGTTTCCGCGAGTATAGAGAATGAAATTTATGTTTTTGCAGATGATGAGCCGCAAACTGTAAACGTATCTGTCAAAGCATATCAAGATAACGTCAAAGGAACAGTAGAATTATGCTTACCCAATACCTGGAAAGTAGAACCAGCGAACTATGATTTAGAACTTGAAAACAAGGGTGAAGAATCAAGCTTCTCATTTCAACTTTTTCCTTCTGCAGACCAAGAGGAAAACTTTATAGTACCTATGGTCAAAATCGGAGAAGAAAGCTATACAGATCAGGTTATCAAAATAGACTACGAACATGTACCCCTGCAAACTGTCGCTATGGATGCATCTGTGAAAGTGGTCAAACTAGATATAAAAAAGGAAGGCGAAAATATCGCTTACATCATGGGTGCAGGTGATAAGGTACCTGAGTCACTGAGACAAATCGGGTACAATGTAGACCTCATCCCAGTAGAACAGATCAGCGCTGCAGGACTTATGAAATATGATGCTTGTGTAGTAGGCATCAGAGCTTACAATGTCGAGGAAGAATTAAAATTTAAACACAAGTACTTGTTAGAATATGTAGAAAAAGGAGGAACACTAATTATACAATACAACACTACCAGAGGGCTTAACCTAAAGGATATCGGGCCCTACCCTATGACACTTAGTCGTGACAGGGTTTCTGATGAAGAAGCAGAAGTGAGAATACTTATGCCAAACCATATTGCTCTTAATCATCCTAATAAAATAACCGATAAGGATTTTGATAATTGGGTTTCAGAGCGAGGATTATATTTTCCTAATGAGTGGGATGAAAAATATGATGCACTACTCTCTTCTAATGATTCAGGAGAGGAACCTAAAGACGGATCTTTATTGATCGCAGAATATGGCAATGGATACTTTGTTTATTCTGGTATTTCATGGTTTAGAGAATTGCCTGCTGGAGTCCCAGGAGCATTTAGATTATTCGCAAACCTTTTATCGCTAAAGAAAGACTCTAAACCTTAACCCAAATGAACGACACGAAAAAAGAAGGAACATTAGTAGAAGATCCTCCAGTATTTAAAAGTTGGAATGCGTGGTATATAGCAGTGATTATCGGCAACATCTTATTTTGTTTATGGATGGTTTTTTACTTTTCTAATTTTAATTAAGAACGACGAAAATTAAGCACAATTAATGGGTAGTATTGACTGGATCATTATGATCTCTACCATGGTTTTAATCGTGGGCTATGGTATATGGAAAACGCGAGGTAGTCAAAACATAGAGAGCTACTTACTCGGAGATAATGAAGCTAAGTGGTGGACCGTAGGATTGTCAGTCATGGCTACACAGGCAAGTGCAATAACCTTTTTATCAACTCCTGGTCAAGCCTACAATGATGGGATGGGATTTATACAATTCTATCTTTCGCTTCCAATTGCGATGATAATTATTTGTATCACATTCATTCCACTCTTTTATAAGCTTAAAGTGTATACTGCTTACGAGTTTTTGGAGAATAGGTTTGATTTTAAAACTAGGACGCTCACCAGTATCTTATTCTTAGTACAGCGTGGATTAGCTACTGGTATTACCATCTATGCTCCTGCTATAATACTATCCTCTGTGCTTGGATGGAATCTTGATTACACAGCCATCTTTATTGGCCTCATAGCTATTTGCTATACGGTATCAGGTGGGACTAAGGCTGTCCATGTCACGCATAAGCATCAAATGGTAGTCATATTCATTGGTTTGTTTATCATCTTCTTTATTTTACTCAATCAGCTGCCACCAGACTACTCATTCACTGAGTTAATGGCAGTTGCAGGGGCGAGTGAAAAGCTAGATATAATTGATACCGATTTTAACTGGAAGGATAGATACAATATCTGGACTTGTATGATTGCCGCTCCGTTTTTATTTCTCTCCTACTTCGGCACGGACCAGAGTCAGGTACAACGATACATCTCTGGTAAGTCAATCAAAGAAAGTAGATTAGGATTGCTGTTCAATGGATTATTTAAAGTGCCCTTGCAGTTTTTCATTTTACTGCTTGGGGTTATGGTTTTTATATTTTTCCAGTTTAATAAAGCACCTATATTTTTTAATGAAGCAGTAGCTACTGAAATTGCAGATTCTAATGTCTCTGCTCAAGCCAATCAACTCGAGCAACAATTCACTGCTAATTTCAATGAGAAAAAACAGCTACAAGAAAATTATGTAGCTGCTTTCAAAGCAGATAATGAACAACAAAAATCATTGATCAAAGCCCAGCTCACTACAACATTAGCTACAGAAAAATCATTGCGCCAAGATTACAGAGAATTAATTTCTAGTTATAGTGATAATATCGAGACTAATGACAAGGACTACATTTTCATTAACTACATCCTAAATTATCTACCTAAAGGTTTAGTTGGATTTTTATTTGCAATGATATTTTTCGCAGCGATGTCCTCCACTGCATCAGAACTTAATGCATTAGCATCTACAAGTACGGTAGACATCTACAAGCGAATATTTAAAAATGTGGGTAGTGACAAACATTATGTAACAGCATCAAAAGTGCTAACACTCTTTTGGGGTTTAGTAGCGATTTTATTTGCTTCTGTCGGGACTTTGTTTGAGAATTTAATACAATTTGTAAATATTGTAGGATCCGTTTTCTATGGTACGATCTTAGGTATATTTTTAGTCGCATTTTACTTTAAGAAAATCAAAGGTAATGCTGTGTTTATTGCAGCTTTCATAACGGAAATTTTAGTGATCTATATTTTCTATATAGACGT
>CALFUQ010000195.1 GCA_937929885.1 uncultured Saprospiraceae bacterium | reverse complement strand
AAGACCTACGGCAAGACCTGCTACCCCTGCTCCAGCGATCAAGGAGTTTAAAGCCTTATCTAAATTAAGAATACCCAAGGCTAAGAATATGCCAATGACTACTATAATGATAGAAACAAGATTAGCGATCAAATTTCTAATTGAGCTTTGTTTTATTTTACTACTTAAAATCTTAGTACTCCATGTGCTCACCTTCCGTGAAATGTAATAGGCTAAACTGAATACTAAAACTGCCAAAATGATATTGGGTAAATTGACTATTAGCAGATCCAGCCAACCGATTAACTTTTCCAGCAGGTTCTTTAGAGAAATACTTATTTGTTCTTGCATTAGAAATGATGGTTGTAATATTTGAATCAGTAAGGATACAAAAAAGGCTCCTCACCAGTTAGGGTGAAGAGTCAAATAATAGTAAAAATAGTTTTCCAGGAATTATTAATCTATCAATGTCATTTTCTTAGTAGCTGTAAATCCTTCAGTTGATAGCTGATAGAATAAGATATTTGAGGCAGACCTCAATTCACCTGATTCAATCATCACTGAATTATAACCTTTTGCATAATGCTTTTTCGTTTCATATATCTTTTTCCCTGCTGTATCATAAATTATAATGACAGCCTCTCCTGCATGTTTCATGTTGAAGCTGATATCAGTAGTAGCATTAAAAGGATTAGGTGCGTTTTGATATAGAGCAAACCCTGATTCAGCATTTGCCATGCTGCTTGCTTCGAGCTTAACAGATACTTCATCAAATGAATTATTGATGTATGCTTCTATCGGTGTCATGGCATCTGAAATAGCGATCATCTCTGATAGAATGCCTGATCGTGTCGCTTTCACTTGTAGCGTAAATAAGGTTGAGCTATCATCATTACTTCTTGCATAAGCAGTTGCATAACTTATCGTTGCTACTTGTGGTCTAATAAATCCTACATTTTCATTAGTAAGATCTATTGTACTTGATTTTACATCGATTAATTCTAAACCACTCATCTCGGTCGTGAATTGGAATCCAAATACATCTTCGAAATTATTACTAGTGATATCTACATTGTAAATTTTACCAGCATCAACTGACCTGTCCATGTAGTTTAATTCAAGGCTAATATCACTTCTCACCTCTGCAGTGCGTTGCGTACTATTTGCTCTAGCACTACCATTGACATCCCCTACTTTAATACCGATGAAGTCATTGTCATAGACCATTTCACTAAGATTCTTAATCTCAATACCTTCATTAAAGAGGAATGGGAATTGGCTGTCTAATTGCTCATCAGTGCTTACAAATAACCAGCTGTAGTTATTTTCAAATTTATCATTGATACCTAAGATTACTTTTCTCATAGATACAAGATCCGAAGCACTTATACTCATTGATCTATTGACATCAGCAGCTATCATATCATATGGAGAATCTAATAGATCCAACCCTAAAATATGTCTCTGTGTTTTCACAATATCCAGTGTACTAACACCATTTGTATAGTCATTATTTTTAGTCGACATAATTGTATAGTCATTTCCTGTAGGGTTCGCTTCAAATGTAAACTCACCATGCTTATTAGTAGTGCTCGTCACAGGATACTCAGGATGATTTGTATCATTAGATATCTGTACTCCTTCTACAGGCATCCCTGCATCAGTAAATACTAGACCAGAGATTAATGAAGAGCTACTGTTATTGCAGCCACCTATCACAGAAATTTCATCTAGATCCCAAGCATCTACAGAAGCACCATTTTGTACCGTACAATATCCTAACAACTCAAAAACAAACTCTGATTTACTAGTAACTGTAAACGCATCATCGGTAAAGTTAAATGACTCTAAACTCCAATCACCAGTTGCATCTAATCCTATACTTGAGAATATCTCTATATCATTTTTAAGTACTCTCAATCCATACTTGGTAGGATAATTATTTTGCCCTTTGGCTCCATCTATCCAGTCAAATGTGCGTGGTGCCATTTCATAAAATGTCAATCCAGATATGTATGCTTCTGAGCTTCCTGATGGATCTAGCGTAACTGTGAAGGTCACTGCTTTTGCATCATTTGGTCTAAACGTACATGAGTTAGCTGAACCTATACACATCGCTATCGAACCTCCTACTCCAGGTGTGCAAGAGTGTGGATTAGATGATGGATTATCTCTCTGCACATTGTTAGCATTAACACTACCACAGTCAAGACCGTTAGGATATGCTGCTACAAATTCACTGTAATCTATATGTGACTGTTCAGCACTTGTATAAGAGTTACACTGATCCAAACTGTAGTAAACTATGGTCTCTGGATCTGGATTATTTCCGCCATTATTGTCGTTGCCTCCACTTCCAGGATTACTTCTACATCCCATATTAACCGCTGAAGCACCTGGGAATGATGCCATCTTAGCAGGCGCAACATTGCCATCATCAGTAGGAATATCAAACACTAAGAATCTACCTCCATCATTTGCTCGTTCAGCAACAAATATTTGCTTAGCAGAATGATCGTAGTGAACATCTACTGGGTTACCCAATAAACTTCTTGATCCTTCTATCCTGATTTGCTCTGATCCTGAGATCGTGCCATCTGCGCTTGCAATAGACCAGTTCTCTATGTATACGATCGCACCGTCAGTTGCACTAGATGCAACACCTACGTCTGTTAGCACCATGATGTCATTTCTACTATCATAATCTAAACCGTGAGTTCTTACCATGCCATTGATGCTCACCGTTCTATCAGGGGACACATTACCTTCTGACTTCCTAGTAAAATCATTGAAGATAGCAATGTCACTAGAGTTGTCAATTACTGCTACAAGATCATCACCATCAAAAGTGATTCCCCATAAATTGATGTCTGTAGGAAATACTTTTTCTAATCTAATTCTATTAGTTCGTGCACTATACACTAGCAATTGATTCACATTTCCATTAGCGTCATTGGCATCTTGTGCAACTACGATCTTTCCTCTAGAGTATGCTAACTCTCTTCCGTTGATAAAATCTGAAGTTGAACTTGCAGAAAGTGTAGGATTACCACTTGATACATTTACGAATGCATCAATTACATTATCAGTTCTATTTATCTGATAGATAGCATCATCACGTTTATCATAATAGATGCCATCTGCATCGGTTCCTCTTGCAGAGAAAGTAGAAGCATTAAGATCGCCAGCAGAACTACAATCAAATGCACCGATAGTTCCAGTAGTATTACTAGATACGAATACATTATCACATCCATCTATTGGATCATTTTCACCACCAGTATTATCCTCATCTCTACAATCTGCTATAGTTACCGCTGATGCACCAGGGAAAAATTCATTCGCAGTAGGCGTATCATCTCCATCTCCAGTCGGTGTATTGAATGTAAGGAATCGTCCTCCTGCATTAGCTCGCTCTGCTACATAAATTTTGCCAGCATCATGATCGTACGCTACATCCACTGGGTTTCCTAATAAACTATTAGGCCCTTCCAATTTACTTTGTTCAGCACCTCTCACAGAGTTATCAGAACTAGCTGATGTCCAATCCACAATAACTGATATCGCACCATCTGTCGGACTAGAAGCAGCACCTACATCTGTAAGCACCATAACATCATTTTCCACATCATAGTCTAGACCGTGTGTTCTTACAATACTATTCACATCTATTACTCTTGATGCTGAAGCATTACCTTCAGTTATTCCTAAGAAATCTTCAAAAACTGCTACATCATTTGAGTTATCTACAATCGCTATAAGATCGTCACCATCAAAGATGATACCCCACAGATTAATATCTGTTGTAATAGTCTTGTCCAAGCTGATTGAACTTCCAGTTGCATTGTACACTACAAACTGATTTACCATGCCGTTGGCACCGTTTGCGTCTTGAGCTACTACTAACTTACCATCAGCAAAAGCAATCTCTCTACCATTTATAAAGTCTGAGCTTGAGGTAGCTGTCAACGTAGGTGATCCAGTAGATACATCGCTGTATGCATTGATCACATTATCACTTCTGTTCAGCTGATAAAGTACATCATCTTCTTTATCATAAAAAATACCATCTGCATCTGCACCAGCAGCATCATAAGTAGACGCACTTACTGCACCGTCATCTGTGAATCCGTATACTCCGATCTTACCACTAGTGTTACTGGATACAAATACTTGCGCATCGGCTTCCTCCAAAGGTGCTTGCTCATTAAACTGCAACTCTCCACTGCATGGCCCTGTACCATCATGCGGCATAGCTAAGTAAGGGAATGAGCCTGTAAATGGTTTATCGTTGCTTTCTACTCCTGTCGTATAAGTAAGTACATTCAATAAATCCTGTGTAACTGGACTCGCAGAGCTTGCAGGATCATAATCATCATACCATAATCCTACCGCTGCTAATACTACCCCACCGACTGCTTGTAATTCTATTCTTGTAACATCATCTTCTAATCTTCTTCCATTAGGGAAGCCATCCATATTAGGAATAAATTCTAGATCTGTTGTTGTATTAAATGGTGCTACTGTTAAGCCTATCGCTGCTGCTTGTACCAACCCAAGTGTACTAAAATTAGCATCGTCTCTAGGTGTAGGAGGTACTGCCATATTAAGCCTTAGCATGTCGCCCCCATTAGGCAAAAAGTTATTTATAAATGGCTTACCTGCTGCAAGTGGATTCCCTTCTTTTCCTGTTGCTAACTGGTAAGGAATAACATTAGGTACTCCTGTGTGGAATATTGGCCATAAATCTACTGATCTAGGTTTCCCAGCTGCTGGTAATAACAAGGTACCGAACACTGCATCATCGAGTGCCGTGCCTGCGAGCGCAGGATTCCCTTTTAATCCAAATAAACCATCTTTACCATTTCTAAAATCAAAAGACCCTAAAGAATTTGATTGTATTCTTAGCGGTGCAAATGATGGTACTGCTCCTCCAAACTGAGAATCATCCATGTATAAGGCTAACTCTGGATTATAAAAATATTCATCCATTGTTGTTTCTGCGATCTCATCATATGGTGTGATTGCATTCCAATAATCTTTATCTCCTATTGCTATCACTGCCTCATTAGTCAAAGGCATTCCTAATCTTGATACTTGAACCCAATCTCCACTTACGCTAGGATCATTGTCCTTGCTTAATGTGGTGATCGCTGGTCTACTTGCTGATGCCCATACGCCGATTACATAATCAGCATCTAATATATTAGTAGGTGTTGCTGGAGCAGAAGCTTTTCTCAATACTGAGATTGGTACTTGTATAGCTATTGC
>CALFUQ010000194.1 GCA_937929885.1 uncultured Saprospiraceae bacterium | reverse complement strand
AGTTTCCCCATCATCGACTACAATGTTTTTAGTTATCGTCCTATTGCGATATGCATCATCAGATCCTATATGCAATGCGATTCCAGTATCTAATAGGCCATCGCCATCAGGATCCATTTTACCTTCTAGTTTATGAAATATGTAGCTCTCCCACCCTGCCCAGTATTCACCAGTATTGGCTAATGGAGAATCGGAAATGTAATCTGTTGGGTTTGTACTATTTAATATTCCAGGTAATCCTAGGGATACCTTCATGGTGGTGTATTCATTTTCTGGGATTCCTTCGAATCTTAAGGTTACACCTGATTGTGCACTTGTATCATCAAACTGCTCAGCTGCAAGATCAAGGAATATTGCGTCAGACAGATCTATAGATACTGTTGAATTCTCGATACTCAATTCTGATAAGAACATACTAAATTTAGTGATGAAAAATTCGAATCCTAATGGATAGTCTAGCGTCTGACCAGCAATCAGCGGGGTTCCATCGTATACTAATTTAAAGTTAAGTTCTACAGCACCTAACTTATCATCTTCACTACATGATTGGATGACTAATGTTCCAACACAAGCGAGCATAAAAATCTTTAAATACTTCATCTTGTCTAAATTGAGGTTTTTTGAGTAAAACGATTGAAGAACACAGGTGTGTATATGAAATCAGTAATTTTTAGCTAGGCGTTATTTGCCGACAGAAATTACATACTGAGTCTCACCACCATTTAACATTTCCGAATATCGCTCTCCTAGGTAGGTAACATTAATCAGGTTAGATTGATCATCAAATTGATCGATTAATATCTTATTATTTATTTCTATTGTTTTAATATCATCAGCAGTTTTTCCAATCAAGGTAATCCATACTGCTGGTGTAGAAGGAGCTGTATCATCCAAAGTATAAGTAAGCTCTTTCTCATTAATCTTAATCTCTAAATTGTTATTAAGAAACTGATTTATCAAATCATCAGAAGAAGTATAGTCATCAGGTAGTTCTGCTCCCATCTCCAGTCCCATCGATTGCATAAGATCATCTATGAAGACCTTGACCACTATCTCTACTCCACCATCCTTACTAATCTCGATATCAGTTACACTTACGTGAATATCATGGTCATACTCAAAGCTAACACACCCATAAAAAACAAGGATTAAGTAATAGAATACCTGCATATCTATAAAACGCAAAACTTTGCGGCAAATGTTACATACTTAGAAGAAATAACTCTTACCAGAATTTGGCATCAATAAGTAGCGTAATGGCTACTCCAGCTGCTGCCCCAGAGATGAATAGATTCCAGGCCCTCTGTTTGGTTTTAAATACATTCATAAATAGAAATCCTAGAGCCATAGTACACAAAACAATAATAATCTGCCCTAACTCTACTCCAATATTAAATGCAAGAAGAGGTTGAACTATATTTTCTTCTTTACCCAATAAGGCTCTAAAAAAATTTGAAAATCCCAACCCATGGATTAGTCCAAAAAACAACGCTAAGAGGTAATTCAAGTTGATGCTCTTATCCAAAGACTCCTCCCTCGACACATTAAATAATGCTGTAATCAATATAGTGAGCGGAATTAAAAACTCAATGATAGGCGCTGGGAAAACAACTAACCTTAATGCTGATAATGCCAATGTCACACAATGGCCAATCGTAAAAGCCGTGACCAACACTAAGATCTGTTTCCATTGATGGGTTTTATATACTGCACATAGAGCAATTATAAATAGGATATGATCATAGCCTTCAATGTCTAAAATATGAGTAAAGCCTAATTCGAGATAAGTTGAAAACATTGAGATAAAAGTATAGAAATACTTTTATGCTTTCAAGGAAGATTTGTTGAAAAAGTAATTGACTATATGAGCACTTGCTATAATCAATCCGCCAGTTGTCATCATGATAGTTTGTATAACTCCATGACCTAGATTCAAGCCTATGAAAAGACAAGTTAGACCAAGGCCTACCATGAGCAAGGCTTCGACTCTTCTATGTTTTTTGTAAGACTTGATTAATGATAAGGAAGCTAAGAAAATACTAAAAAATAGAAAGGTCATTTCGAGCCAAAAATGCTCAATCCAAAAAAGTCCTTCCAATAAACCAAGTGATATAAGCAATGGAAAGACTGAGCAGTGTATAGCACACAGAAATGAGTTTAAAAACCCAAAGAAGTCAATATTTGCACTGATAAACTGTTTCATAATTGCAACAATGATGCAAATATACACCAAATTGCTAAATGCAACAATGTAGTATTTAGCTATTTTGAGTTACAACTTTCGCACTTGCCTTTGAGCACGATATTAGTAGAATTTACCTTGAATCCTTGTGGAGTTGTGATATATGGCACCTCTACCTCTTCTACACAGAAAGTCTGATCACACTTATCACAATGAAAATGTACATGCTGATCGTGATGAGCATGTTCATCACAATGATCCTCGCATAAAGCATATTTTGGTGTATCAGTACCATCAAAGGCTTCGTGGACCAGTCCCTTATCTACAAAACTCTTAAGTGTGCGGTAAATTGTAATCCGATCTGCATCTTCCAGTTCGTCCTGTATTTTTCTGCTCGATATAGCTGCACTCTCATCTATAAACAACTGTAATACCTGCTCTCTAAATGGAGTGATCCTTAGGCTATGAGATTTTAAAAGTTGCTTCGTATTAGTTGCCACTATAATGTGTTATATACCAAATTTACAAAAGAAAACTCCTTAGTCATTTAGTAAACACCTCTATAGTAAAATAGATGCTTGCAATTGGGTAGATTTAGTTTCTTTTACAAAAAATTTAGATATGCACCGACTAATAATATTAATAGTAGCGACTTTCCTAATAGCAAGCTGTCAGAGTCCTGAGGACAAGATAATATCTAATGCATCAGATATCATCAAGGGCATAATAGACAATCCAGAAACCTATAAGTTTAAAGACTTAGAAGCTATGGGAAGCAGTACTTATGGTGCTAGTGTGAAATTTTGGGAAAATTATTTTCGCCAAAACTATATCAAAACCGAAAGCGCCAATTTCGAAAAAGAGATAGCTGCAGTCAAAGAAAAGTTCAGTTCAAAGATGGATCAAACAAGTGTAGAAAAATTCAAAGTCAACTACTTTGAAACAGATGACACTGGAAAGATCAATGCTAAATCTAGAGTGCTTTACTTCGATGAAAACCAAGATCAGGTCAAAGGCATGGTGTACATCTACGGGATGGATGCTTTCGAGTTTGATGGACTAAATGCATTTAAAAAATACGGAGAGATTAATTAAGTAGTCTGAGCGATGAAATTCGAGGAAGAGCATCGAAAAGAAATTTTAGCATGCCTTTCTCAAAATGGGTTCATAAAGACCCAGTTTTCATTTAGAAAAAAGAAAGGCAGAATCTTTATCCATATCGATGACAGAATGGAATGGTTTTCTTTTTTTAAGAAATCAAGTTTCTTCATAGATCCTGACTCCTTAAAGAGAGTAGATATTGGATTCTTTGAAATCCAAACCACAGCCACAGCTATGCTTAAACTAAATCTATGGGCTGATGTGATCAGAGAATTTAACAAATGGCTAAAAGCCATATGACAATAACCTGCCATACATTTGCTTACCATCAAAATGGGTGTTACATTTGCCGTGCTGAAAGAAAAGCGTAAGCTTTTTTTGCTGGAAAGGTCCGGTAGTTCAGCTGGTTAGAATACCTGCCTGTCACGCAGGGGGTCGCGGGTTCGAGTCCCGTCCGGACCGCTTAGAAAGCCTGTAAGTCATTGATTTACAGGCTTTTTTATTTTAGCATATATCTCTCTACAATGTATAATCAATTGATTCTCCGATGATTGTATTTAAGTAGTATAAATAATCACATCATCCTTGAAGCTATTAAGAAAGCATTGCTAATTTAGCTTGAGCTATTATGCTAATAAACCTGAAGAACAATTCAATATGGTTTTTTTAGAATTTGAGAAACCTCTAGAAAATCTCTATGAGCAACTTGACAAAATCAAGCAAATAGAGGGCGAAGGAGATATAGACGTAAAAGATAAAGTAGCGGAATTAGAAAAGAAAATCGTTGCTAAAAAAAAGGAAATTTATAGTAACCTTTCAGGTTGGCAGAAGGTGCAATTATCTCGTCATCCAGAGCGACCATATACTCTTCATTACATCAATGGAATCTGCAAAAAATTTGTAGAGCTGCATGGAGACAGAAAATTCAAAGATGATAAGGCAATCGTCGGCGGTATAGGCAAGATCAATGGAAGCTCGATAGTGATCATAGGTCACCAGAAAGGAGTGAACACTAAGATGCGCCAATACCGAAATTTTGGAATGGCAAATCCAGAAGGATATCGCAAGGCACTCAGACTCATGAAGCTTGCCGAGCGTTTTAATTACCCTGTGGTTTGTTTGATAGATACTCCTGGTGCTTATCCTGGCATCGAAGCGGAGGAGAGAGGTCAGGCAGAAGCCATCGCTCGTAACCTGTTTGAAATGGCTCAACTATCAGTACCTATATTATGCTATGTCATCGGAGAAGGTGCTTCTGGGGGTGCTCTAGGAATAGGTGTAGGAGATAGAGTCTACATGTTAGAAAATACATGGTACTCAGTAATTTCGCCTGAGTCGTGCTCATCTATCCTTTGGAGAAGCTGGGATCATAAAGAAGAAGCTGCTGAAGCACTTAAGTTAACTGCAGATCATATGAAGGAATTCGGGTTAATAGATGGCATCATAAAAGAGCCACTTGGTGGAGCACACTCCGATCCAGATAAGATGATCAAAATGCTAAAAGCACATATCAAAAAAGAACTTGTAGAGCTGCAAGAACTAACTCCTAAACAATTGATAAATAATCGATTGAAAAAATACAATGCAATGGGAGAATATGACACTGTGGTAGCCTAAATTTGCAGCTCGTTAAGACAAAGTCAAATAGATGAATAAATTTATCGGTACAGGTGTTGCCTTGGTAACACCTTTCAAAAATGGAGAAATAGATTTTGAAGCGTATGAGAAGCTTATCGAGCACGTTATTGCAGGAGAAGTAGATTATCTGGTTCCTCTAGGTTCTACAGGAGAGACAGCTACACTTAATGAACAAGAAGCAAGAAGCATTCTAGACTTTGTTATCGAAAAAAATAATGGTAGAAAACCTATTGTAGCAGGAAACTTTGGTGCTAACAATACAAAGGAATTAGTAAAGAAAATTAAAGGTTACAACTTTGAAGGTGTAGATGCTATTCTTTCTTCGAGCCCTGCATATGTTAAGCCTTCTCAAGAAGGGATCTTCCATCACTATGCAGCAATGGCTGATGTATCCTCTGTGCCTATCATCCTATACAATGTACCTGGTAGAACTAGGTCCAATATGGAATGGTACACGACAGTAAGGCTAGCAAATCACAGTAAAAAATTCATAGGTATTAAAGAAGCCTCAGCTGACCTAATCCAAGCAACAAGAATTATCAAAAATGCACCAGAAGGATTTTTTGTAACCTCAGGTGATGATGAGGTAGCTATGCCGATGATAGCATGCGGAGGACATGGTGTAATATCTGTTATGGCAAATGCTTTTCCAGCAGAATTCTCTGGTATGATTAAAGCTGCTCTATCAGACAATTATAAAATTGCTCGTATGCTTAACCTTAAGCTCTATGATTTACATAAGTGGTTATACATAGAAGGCAATCCTGTAGGAATCAAAAGTGCAACCAAATTATTAGGTATTGGAACAAATGAAGTTAGACTACCACTCCACCCTATGTCGGCAGAAAACTTTAAAAAGCTAGAGGAGATTGTAAACTTTATTTTAGCTAGCTAGATACCTTTAATACGAGACCACAGATCCTTGGCTAAACCAGAAGCGTCTTCTGAAGGGTCACGACGATTTTCTTCCATTTCGTAATACCCCTCTTCATTTTTAGTAAGGATAAATTTGAAAATAAATCTGTCTTCTAACTTCCCTTCCTCTGTAAAAGTACCATAGCGCATATCGTTGAGTTGCAGTCGCCCATCTTCTTTTTCCATGACTGTATAAAGTCCATCGCTAAACCACTTCAGGGTATTAATTGCCCTATCATCAGGTTTTGCATCAAGTAAATAATCCTTTTTAGGCATGTGGATGAGTTTGAATTCTTTCTCTTTATCAAAGAAAGAGTACAAGCCATACACAACACTGGTATCAGTCTCAGCTGCTCCATGCCATAAGACATTATTAAGAATCGTAGGGCCAGTAACATACTTGTTATAATCAATATTGGATTCTCTGAGCGAGCTTTCAAAGATGTAATTGATCCTTTGTTTATTATAAACGGTAAACATCATATAAAGACTACTGATAACTATTCCGGTCCAGTTAATAATTCTTCTTCGCTTAGAATACCTTGCACAGAAAGACATCAAGATTACACACAACAAAAATGGAATAGTGTAAATAGGATCTGCAACTGAAATATTATCAAATGAAACTCGCATATCAGAGAATGGCTGAAATAACTGTGTCCCATACATCGTAAAACAATCTAAAATAGGATGAGTAATAATCGCCCAGAAGAAGAGCTTAACCCATAGCCAATAATTAGCATTTGGTACTGAGATTTCTTTGCTGAAATATCTACGATATACCATCAGCAAACCACACAATAACACAACTAAACTCACCCCCGCTTTAGGTAAGTTAATATCACCACTAAATATATCTGTATTAACTCCCAGAAAAACTAATAACAACAGCCCACCCCAACCGACACTTGCGAAATATTTATGTATTGGTGATTTATAAAGCCAGTCTACAAGCCACGCAAAAAAGAAAGATCCTAATACAGCAAATAAAAGAGAATGAGATATCCCTCGGTGAAACGCAAGGCTTCCGATATCATCCATAAACAAATTAGAGACGATATCAAGATCTGGAATAGTACCTGCAACAGCACCCCACAAGATAGCTCGGTTACCTATTTTCTTACCCGCTACTACTTCTGCTACCGCTGCTCCTAGGGTAATTTGAGTTATAGAATCCATGCTAAATCTCCTGCTTTACTATTTCTATTTTTTTAAGGGCTTTTTCGGAAGCTGCTTGTTCGGCTGATTTTTTATTAAAGTCTTCTGCTTGTCCTTTTTCTTCTCCATTAATGTAAACGCCTACTTTAAATCTATCTCTCTTATCCAATTTAAACTTAGACATGAGCTTATACTCTATCGAGTGATTATGTTTTTGGCAAAACTCTAACAACCTACTCTTAAAGTTATCATCTATCAATTCTAACTCATGAATGTTTATATACTTCCTAAGTATATCTTTAATTATATAAGATTTAGTTTTCTTATAACCAGACTCTAAATAGATAGCTCCAATCAATGCTTCAAAAGCATTGCCCATCATCGACTTACTCATCTTACCTTGTGTATAGTTAGATAATATTACATCTAGACCCATCTCAGAAGCTACCATGTTAAGGGTCTTTCGCTTTACGATTTTTGATCTCATTTTGGTAAGAAATCCTTCATCCTTATTTGGGTATTTCTTGAACAAATACTCAGCTACGATTGTGCTTAAGATTGCATCACCTAAATATTCTAATCGCTCATTGTTATAAAAACTTTGAGGATTGTTATTAAGCATTGACTTATGATAAAAAGCTAGTTTATAGAGGTTTAATCGCTTAGGAGTAAATCCCAAAATAGATTTTAGCTTCTTAGCTAAGTTCTTATCTGCAGAGAAGTAGTAATTATAAATTTTCCGAATCAATCTTATTTTTTAGCCATTAAATTGTTTGAATATTATCGATGAATTATGGCCGCCAAAACCAAAAGTGTTGCTAATCATAGCTTTCACTTCCCGTTCTTGTGATTGGTTAAAGGTAAAATTTAGTTTATTGTCTATGTCTGGGTCATCTGTAAAATGGTTGATAGTTGGTGGTACCGTATTATTCAAAATAGCAAGTATACCTGCTATAGATTCTACAGCCCCAGCAGCACCTAGAAGATGGCCAGTCATTGACTTGGTTGAACTTATATTTAAATCGTATGCATGATCTTTGAATACGGATAAGATAGCCTTAGCCTCTGCTTTATCTCCAAGCGGTGTCGATGTGCCATGCACGTTTACATAGGCTATATCTTCAGCATTAAGCTCTGCATCTTTTAAGGCTAATTTCATCACATTGCTTGCACCTAAGCCTTCAGGATGTGGTGCTGTTATATGGTGAGCATCAGCTGTCATCCCACTCCCTGCTATCTCTACTATGATATTAGCACCTCGGGCTTTAGCATGTTCATATTCTTCCAGGATTAAAGCTCCTGAGCCTTCACCTAGTACAAATCCTTCCCTATCCAGATCAAATGGCCTTGATGCTGTTTTGGGATCGTCATTCCTTTCTGATAAAGCCTTCATCGAACTAAACCCACCCATCCCAGCTTTAGTTACTGTAGCTTCAGATCCACCGCAGATCATAACATCTGCTTTGTTCCATCTGATGTAGTCAAAGGCATTGCCGATGGCATGTGTAGAAGATGCACATGCAGATACTGTGGCATAATTGATTCCTCTAAATCCATATTTAATAGAGATATAACCTGGTGCTATATCAGATATCAACTTTGGAATTAAGAAAGGATTATATCTAACTAGATTTTTATTCTTCAGTGTTTCGTAAGCAGACTCCACATCCGTTTCAATCGTCTTGAATCCTCCTATGCCACTACCCCATATAACTCCAGCTCTATCTAAATCGATTTTGTTTGTATCAATTCCACTATGTTCCATTGCCTCAGCTGCAGTCACCATAGCGTAGTGAGTAAATGGATCCATCCTTCGAGCCTCCTTTCTGTCAAGGTGATCGGTAACGGTAAAGTTCTTTACTTCACAAGCAAACTTGGTTTTAAAGAATTGAGGATCGAAGTGGGTAATTAGGTCTGCACCGCTAACACCATTAAACAAGCCATCCTTATACTCATTGACATTATTTCCTATCGGGGTCAAGGCACCTAAACCTGTCACTACTACTCTTCTCATCTGATCTGAACTTATAAGATTTGATTAATTAAAAGTACGGAAATAAAAAGGGGCAAAAAAAATCCACAAGACACAGAAGTATCTTGTGGACCGTTTATAAGTTATTTAATTTTCATTACGACTTCTCAGCAGTCAAATACTCAATTGCCTGTCCAACAGTTTGAATATTTTCTGCTTTTTCGTCTGGGATAGAGATGTCAAACTCTTTTTCGAACTCCATAATAAGTTCAACTGTATCTAAAGAGTCAGCCCCTAGATCATCTGTAAAGCTTGCTGCTTCAGATACTTCAGACTCGTCAACACCTAATTTGTCGACTATAATTTTTTTAACTTTTTCTGATATTTCAGACATAATATTACTTTTTAAAAATGTTCTGCAAAATAAGGGTTATAAAAAAGGATAAACAAGCTATTTCAAGAGTTTTTTCTTGCAAAATTTCCCCTTGCCTTCTCTATTTTACACAAGATTTTCGATTAATAAAAACTGTCAAGCACTAATCTAATCGAATTAAAGTACCTAACAACCCACATAACCTTAATATTCAGATATAGGTTCCATCTTTATCTTCTGAAAAAATTCTTTTAACAAAATATTATTCTATCCATTTGAAATGAGTCTATTCTTTTGTTTTCAAACTAGCTATATGCTCTATCGATTTAGAATTATATTTGCATTTTGACTATCTTTTACACAAAATCAAGACGATAGTCTTAACATTGCATTTCCTTAAAAAAGACAACTTTATTCGTTATGAAGATAGAAAATCACCAGAATACTAAGATCGTTGCGACACTTGGGCCAGCCTCAGTTTCAGTAAATATGTTAACTAAGCTTATCCAAGAAGGTGTAGATGTATTTAGGCTAAATTTTTCTCATGGGAGTATTGATGAGCATAAAGAGACGATAGATAAAATACTTAAGCTCAGAAAGAAGTATGGTGTGCATATAGGTATCCTTGCTGATTTACAAGGGCCCAAACTGAGAGTTGGGAAAATAAAAGATAATAAGCTAGAACTAAAGAAAGGTGATGTTGTCACTTTTGTGAACAAGATGTGCGTGGGTACTATGAGCAAAATCTATATGAGCTATAAGTACTTTGCAAGGGATGTAAAGGTAGGAGAAAAGGTGCTAGTAGATGACGGCAAGCTAATGTTTGAAGTAGTTAATACTGACAAGAAATCTATCGTAAAGCTTAAAGTACTTTTCGGCGGTATCTTATCATCTAATAAAGGTGTTAACCTGCCTCAGACAAAAATATCTCTCCCCTGTCTGACCAAAAAAGATTTAGCTGATTTAAAATTTGTGCTTACGCAACCAGTTAACTGGATAGCACTATCATTTGTAAGGTCAGCAGATGATATTAAAGATTTAAGAAAAAGAATCAAGAAGGCAGGAAAACTAATCAAGATTATAGCCAAAATAGAAAAGCCTGAAGCGGTTAAAAAAATATCTTCTATCATAAAAGCTACAGATGCAATCATGGTTGCGAGAGGAGATTTAGGAGTAGAAGTACCTATGGAGCAAGTACCATCAATCCAGAAGAACATTATCCAAAGGTGTATCCAAAAAGGGAAGCCAGTAATCGTAGCTACACAGATGATGGATAGTATGGTTACTAATCCCAACCCTACTAGAGCTGAGGTGACTGATGTTGCTAATGCCGTTTTAGATGGTACTGATGCAGTGATGCTAAGTGCAGAAACTTCAGTAGGTAATCATCCGCACTTAGTTGTGAGAGCAATGAATAAGATTATAGGTGAAGCCGAGAAACATTACGAGATCCAATCAAAGAGACCTAAACCAAATCCTAAGTCTGATACTTTCTTATCTGATATAATGTGCTATAATGCAGCACGAGTAGCCATGGTAATCAAAGCAAAAGGAATTGCAAGTTTGACAGTGTCAGGGTACACTGCATTTAAGATTTCTTCTTTTAGACCTAACTGCCCTGTGTATATGTTTTCTAGTAGTCAGGATATGCTATGCACGCTTAATCTAGTCTGGGGAGTAAGGGGTTATCATTATGATAAATTTACCACTACAGATGGCACTATCGAGGATGTAATTCAAATACTCAAAAAAGATCGAAAACTGAGAAAAGGAGACAAACTCGTCAATACTGGTAGTATGCCAATCCAAAAGAGATTTAGAACTAATATGATGAAAGTGACCGTAGTAGAGTAATCTCGGTCATAATCTTGAACGATATTGCTATTGTTGGCATTTAATAACTAAATGCATAACAATCTTAGCATTTTACACGTCGTTTTATTAGTGTTCAACAAAGTGGCTCTATTGAGAAATATATTTTTTATTGGTTTACTGATATTTGGATTCGGGAATGTAAATCTTGCTGCCCAAGCTGAGAGATATACTGAGGAGGAGATCATGCTGCAAGATAAGTTTATCGCTGCGCATGCTGAGAAGATGCTAGGCAAAATTGACAAGGCTATTACCCTTCTTAAAGAAGTCCATAAAGCAGATCGTCAAAACGCCACAGTTGCATTTGAGCTCGCTAGAGCATACGAAATAATGGAAGATAACGAATCCACCAAAAAATATATCGAGCTAGCTTGTAAAAATGATAAAGGTAATCTCTACTTCCAGCAGTTTAGAGCTGAGTTTTATGAGAAGACAAATGATACTGAAGGCACACTTAATGCACTCGATAAATTAATGACGCTCGAACCGTTTAATGAATCTAACTTTTATAAAGCTGGCGAGTTATACGAACAAAATGGTAACAGCGACCAAGCCTTTGCAACTTATAATCGTCTTGAGTCAATTATCGGAATTAATGAGGAAACAAGAAGAAGAAAATTTGAACTTTACAATCGTTTAGGTGAAAAGAAAAAAGCTATTGCAGAATTAGTTGGGCTGTCTAATACCTATCCAAGTAACACAAGATATCTAAACAATCTCGCCTCATATTACAAAGAGATCGGAGATTATAGATTATCAAAAAAGACTTACACTAAAGTACTAAGTATTGATCCCGAAAATCCAGATGCAACTATTGCACTCGCAGGAGATATAACAGAACCCGGAAACGAAGCTGCTTATCTAATTGCCATCAAAGGATTAATCGTAAGTCCAGATCTAAATATCGACACCAAGATCAAAGAGCTTATTCCTTACGTACAAAAAATGTCTGCTAATGCATCTGATCCAGAAAACATATCCTTAATCAACACAATAGAAGATTTACAAAATGCTCATCCAAATGAAGCTAAGGCTTATGCGATCTATGGTGATGTCTTGATGAACGTAGGTAAGACAAATGAAGCAATAGAAAAATATGCTAAGACACTAACGCTAAATAAAAGCAACTATGCCGTTTGGGAGCAATACATGTATGCCTTAGAATCAGAAAGTAGATATGAAGAATTAGTAACTGTATCTAATGATGCCTTGGATCTGTATCCGAACCAGGCAATGTGTTACTACTTCAATGGTGCTGGACATTTAAAGACTGGAAACAAGAAAGAGTCCGACTCTATGTTTGAAGAAGCACTACTAATCGGTAGAAGAAATGAAACGCTGAAGCAAAGAATAGAAAGTTTGCAAGCTGGTGGTATCATTGAAAATCTAAAGGACAATTTTAAGCAGTGGGCTTTCATGCGAAATTATAGAGCTCCATACAACAGTAAAATATTTGAAGAGTTTGGTGATGCACTCATGAAAGAAGGAGACCAAGAAACAGCACTAGAGTACTGGGAGAAAGCCCTAAAGGGCACGACAAACAAGTTACGTCTAGAAGAAAAAATATCATCGATCAAAGCAAAGTGATCAGCATCCTTAAAGCCATATCCCTATTTTTACTTGTCATCACTATTTGTTTGACACTTGGCTCATGCAAATCTAAAAAAATAGGCTCCTCCAAAATGAAGTCAGAGAAAGAGCTGCAACAAGCTCTAGAGCTTCACAACCACGACTTTGAATGGTTCTCTGCTAAAGGAAAACTAAAGTATAAAAACATTGATGGTGCTGGCAATGCTACTATCAATGTAAGAATGAAAAAGGATAGCATCATCTGGCTAAATATCAAAAAATTTAGCGTTGAAATATCTAGAGTTAAAATGACTCCAGACTCTGTGTATATCGTTTACAGATGGGAAAGATTATATGAGAAAGGTAGGCTTGATCAGTTTACGAGAGCATATAACACTAACTTCAATTTCTCTGAATTACAAGATTTGTTTTTTGGCAATGTCACAACGACAGAGGATGTAAGTTTTGTTGCTAGAGATAGCACTAAATATCATCTTAGCGCTATCAAAAATGGAATCAAGTATGACTATCACGTAAATCCATATAATCTATTACTCGAAAAATTTTATGCTAGAGATGATAGTCGCAGAGAAGTAATCGGTAAGTATGATGATTACAAAAACCATGATGATGGAAATCTATTTTCGTACCTTCGGGAATACACGTTTAAAGAAGGAGATGAAGTCACCTATTTAGCGATTGATTATTCTGATATTGAAATTGACGTACCTAAAAATATCAAGTTTAGTATTCCATCAAACTATGATGAACTATATTAGTTTTCTTACCACATTATTTCTTATTTGTCATGTCACACAACTTACCGCTCAAGATTCCAAAATCTTAGAAAGTAAACGTCAAGTAATTGAAGAACAAATAAACCTTACCAATCAGATCTTAGAAAAGACTAAGCGAAATAAAAAGAGTACCATCCATGATTACAAGGCTATCCAATCACAAATAAAAAATAGACAGGATCTTATTACCAATATCAGATCAGAGCTAGACTCTACTGACACTTTCATAAAAAACTCTAAAGAGTATATCGTGCAAGTAGAGAGTAATGTTGGATCTTTAGAAACAAAGTATAATCAAGTACTTAGAAGTGCATACCGACAGAAGCTAACTCAAAACATTCTTCTACAACTGTTATCTGCTAAGTCACTTAAAGAGGCATTTCTAAGATGGCGATATACTAAACAGTTTGAGCTGTATTGCAAGAAGCAAATTGCAATGATGCAGCGCTCTAAATCGGAACTAAAGCAATCGTTAGATACTGTGATGGTAGTACAGGAACGTAAAAAAACATTATTAGAAGATGAGAGTGAGCAAAACAAGATGTTAGGATCAGAGTTAGAGCAAAAGGATAAATTGATCAAGTCATTAGAGTCTAATGAAAGGATGCTCTATACAGAGTTAGCGAAGCGGAGAACTGAAAAGCAAAATATGGATGGCGCTATCAGTAATATCATAGCTGGATATTCTCCTCCCACGCCAACTACTAAACCTAAGTCTACATCTTCATCTAGTACAGGTATCGAATCATCCACAAATTTTGCTGAGAACAAAGGATTCTTATCATGGCCAGTAGATGAAGGCATTATCATAAACAGATTTGGAAAGCAAAGACACCCTACCCTTCGAGATGTAGAAATAGATAATAATGGTATCGATATACGCACCAAACAAAATGCAAAAGTAAATGCTGTCTATAATGGCATAGTAGTAGGCAAGAGCTTTATACCTGGCAACTTTAATGTCCTGGTGATTAGACATGGTGATTATCTGACAGTTTATAGTCGACTAGAAGAAGTATACGTAAGTAAAGGTGATGGCGTATATGCAGGTCAAAACATAGGGCAAGTAGTTACAGAAGATGGAGTGTCCATGGTCCACTTCGAAGTATGGAATAACAAGCAAAAAGAAAATCCTACAAACTGGATTCAAAAAAAGTAAATTATGAGTGATAACTGGCAAGTAGGTAAACAGAAGAAAAAGGGGGTCAATAAGAAAAAGGAAAGAGCCATACTAGTTGCATTGATTTTAAAAAATCAAAAAGAAGAGCTAGTTAACGAACATCTAGATGAATTAGAATTTTTAGCTCTAACAGCTGGGGCTATGACAGTAAAGCGATTTGTGCAGAAACTTCCACACCCTAACATCAAAACATTCGTAGGGTCAGGAAAACAGCAAGAGATCAAAGATTACATAGATGATAATGATATCGACATGGTCATCTTTGATGATGACTTAACTGGTAAGCAAACAAATAACAACGAAGAATTTTTTGAAAGGAAAATCATTGATCGTAGTACGCTGATTCTCGATATCTTCGCAAGTAGAGCTCAAACCGCACAAGCTAAAACACAAGTAGAATTAGCACAGATGCAATACCTCCTTCCAAGATTAAGAGGTTTGTGGACTCACCTTACCAGACAACGTGGGGGTATCGGGATGAGAGGACCAGGAGAGACAGAACTTGAGACAGATAGAAGGATAATTAGAGATAAAATCTCCTTACTCAAAGGCAGACTAGATAAGATAGAACTACAAGCAAAAACCCAAAGAAAAAATAGAGGGCAGTTTATCAGAGTTGCATTAGTCGGATATACTAACGTGGGGAAATCAACACTTATGAACACACTAAGTAAATCGGATGTATTCGCAGAAAATAAACTATTTGCAACTTTAGACACGACAGTAAGGAAAGTAGTATTTGAGACTATGCCTTTTTTACTTTCTGACACCGTAGGATTTATAAGGAAGTTACCTCACCACCTTATAGAAAGTTTTAAATCAACACTTGATGAAGTCAAGGAGAGTGATATCCTACTGCATGTAGTAGATATAGCACACCCTCAATATGAAGATCAGATTAAGACCGTCAACAAGACGCTTCAAGACTTAGAATCATTTGAGAAGCCAACTATTATGATCTTTAATAAGATCGACTCTTATCGTGAAAAGTATTTTGATGAGTATGTAGACAAAGAGACTAAAGAAGCTATCCTTTCTGAGCTTAAAGAAAATCTAGAATCTACTTTCCAAGCAAAAAGTTTATTTGTTTCGGCTATAAAAAAAGAAAACATAAACACCCTAAGAGAAGATTTGAAGAAAATGATTGTCGAGGCTTATGAATTGAGGTATCCTTATCAAAAGAAAACTTGGTAAACCGTAATTATGGATATTTTAGTAAAGTACGCAAAACTCTTAGTCAATTATTGCTTAGAAATAAAGTCTGGGGAAAAATTATTTATCTCTAGCACAACCCTTGCAGAACCGCTAGTTAGAGAAGTGTACCGAGAAGCGCTTAGTAAAGGAGCACAAGTAGAGATTGATTTAGCTTTCAGGGGCATGTCTAGGATGTTTTATGAGAATGCTAGTGACGATCAGTTAGAGTATATCCCAACTTTAAAAAGTGAGGCTATGCAAAATTTTGACGCATACTTAGCTATCCGTGCTCCATTTAATCTCAAAGAAGACCAAAGTATAGATCCAGCAAAAAGAGCGATTAGATCAAAAGCTCTCAAGGGAATATCAGAAGCTTACTTTGAACGGACTGCTAGCAAAGAGCTAAAAAGAAGTCTCTGCCAATACCCTACTCAAGCAAGTGCACAAGAGGCAGATATGTCATTAGAAGAATATCAAAATTTTGTATTCAATGCATGCAACTTATTTGATGATAACCCTGAGCAAGCGTGGCTCGCACGTAGAGCATCACAACAAAAGATTGTTGACTTCCTAAATCAAAAAGATAAAATTAGATATGTAGGAGAAGGAACAGATATTACTTTCTCTGTCAAAGATCGTATTTGGATAAATTCTGATGGACAAACTAATATGCCATCAGGAGAAGTATTTACAGGACCGATTGAAGACACAGTAAATGGTAAAGTGCACTTTTCTTACCCTGCTATCTTTATGGGGAAAGAAGTGCAAGGAATAACATTACATGTAGAGAATGGAGAAGTCAAAGATTGGTCGGCTAATCGGGGTAAGGATATTCTAGATGAAGTATTCAAAATAGATGGAGCTAGATACTTCGGTGAAGTAGCGATCGGCACGAACTATAACATCCAGCAAGCCACAAAGAATATCTTATTTGATGAAAAGATTGGTGGGACTATCCATATGGCCGTAGGTCAATCATACAAACAAACAGGAGGAACTAATCAATCAGCTATACACTGGGATATGATCGCAGATATGAAAAATGGAGGCGAAATCTACGCTGACGGTGAATTGATCTATAAAAATGGAGAATTTACCATTTTTGCTGTAGAGTAAATGTAGAGGACATTTAAACGTTTTTCAATCGTATATGATAAAATTTAATATGAACTTAGCAGTTGCTTCTTGTAGAACTATATTCTTAGTCGAATAAAATTACAAGTTGTAGTTCCTGGGTCAATATTAAATTATTGACCCTTTTTAATTTGGACCATAAATTAACGTGTTGCAATTCTCTCTCACGAAAATTTGATTTGCTACTCTATGAAGATCTGCCTCTGTAACAGCTTCATATTTTTCTCTTTGCGAATTAATGAGTCCGATATCATCTAATGCAGCATAGTACGCAAGGTTCATAGCCTTATTCAAAATATTAATTTCACTGAACTCTATAGCTGAGATCACTTGATTCTTAATTTTCTGCAATTCATTCTTTGGGAGTTTACTTTGCTTTAGATTTTCTAGCTCTTCCCAGATACTATTTATGGCGACTTCATAAGAGGTACCGTCCGCTACTCGACCATCGATAATCAACAATCCGGGGTCTATGGTACCTGTAACGTAAGCATCGATTTTAGCAAAGTAATTCTTGTTCTTATACAGATTAACATATAGTCTTGATGACCTTCCATTGCCTAAGATATCTGATAACATGTCGTAGACATAGAATTCGGGATCACTCTTATGAGTCATTGGGAAGCTCATAAAAACTGCAGTGGATGGGACATCCTTTTGTATGTGTAAATTCCTATGCTCTGTTTGCCTAGGCTCAGTAATCAATGATCTAGTAATTTGCTCTCCAGTATTGATATCACCAAACCACTTATTACATAATTCAAACCCTTCTTGAGTATTCACTTTGCCAGATAGCACCAGTACAGCATTATTAGGGACGTAATATGTTTTCAAGAAAGAAGCCACATCATCTAAATTTGCGTCTTCTATATGACTGATGTCTTTTCCAATAGTAGGCCACTGATATCCATGCTCCTTATAAGCTAAAGAAGAAATATGATGCCACACATCTCCATAAGGTTTATTTAAACAAGTTTCTTTGAATTCTTCTACCACTACTTTT
>CALFUQ010000193.1 GCA_937929885.1 uncultured Saprospiraceae bacterium | reverse complement strand
CTGTGTTGCGGGTAAGAAGTAATCTGTTTGCTCTGATAATTTCATCAGCGACCTGCACAGAGAAATTCTTGGTTCAAATCTTTCTGGATAAATTGATTTAGCATCGAAGTATCTTCTGGAAGCATCGACAAATTCTCCATGATACATATGGTTGTCACCATCACACATCATATCCTCATATGACTTATCTAGGAGTGCTCTCTTCTTTGTTTTTATTTTTTTTGTGCGCTGGACTTCGATAGCCTTAGCATAATTTGATTTAGGTAGATGGAATGCATCGGTATTATCATAGTAAGTCTTTGAAATTACTATAATGCCGAGGGCAAGTGTACACAGCTTAACCAAGTCGCCGATGAATTTTCCATTGTACATAATTCCTAATTTATTTTAAAAGATAAGATTAGTGGATCAATTTTCAAAGTACAATAGGTCTTCATCATCATTTTCTAAACGAATTTTCTTTTTATACTTTAATCCAAGTCTTTCTAAGGTGTTGATGGATCTATGATTATACTCTACTGTAATAGCGCACACTTTCTTGATTAATAAAGTTTCTTTTGCTTTTTTGATAATATGGTCAGCTGCCTCAAATACATAGCCTTTGCCAGCATATTCGTCTAACAGTGCGAAGCCTATATCGGGATGAGGTAGCGTCCCTCGATCGATTAGTCCACATGTGCCTATTGGGAATTCAGATCGCTTAAGTCTAATGCAGAATAGTCCTATACCCTTAGGGTAATCCTTTGCATAGCTTTTGAGAATGTAATTTTCAGCTTGCTTTAGAGTTCTTATTTTTCTATCACCAATGTACTTAATCCAACTGCTTGTATTAACCAATTGCAACATGAAAGCAGCATCATGTTTATTGAGCTGCGATATGATCAGTCTATCTGTTTCATAGACTGTTACAAAATTCCCCATGCGTTATTTTTTAGCATTGTCTGTTTGCGGATCACGTGCACCAGGTGGACAATGTGTCCTTAGGTAATTAGTAAATAAGGTGTTTAAATGCGCCCTAGTGCCTTCACCCTCGTAAATACCATGTGATCGATTAGGATATGGCATGACGGTGAATTGCTTTTGATGCTTTATTAATTCATTAATCAGTAGCTCTGCATTTTGGTAGTGTACGTTATCATCGGCTGTACCGTGAATGTAGAGTAAGTTGCCCTCTAGATTCTTAGCATAAGTGATCGGTGAGCCGTTCACAAAGTCTTCTCTGTTTTCTTGTGGAATGCCCATGTATCGCTCCTGATAAATGTTGTCATAAGTAAGCTGATTAGCTACAGCAGCTACAGAGATACCTGTCTTGTAAATCTCAGGATACTTAAAAAGTAAGTTAAGCGTAGCAGAACCACCACCGCTCCAACCATGCACAGCTATGCGCTCCTCGTCAATAAAGCTATGCTGCTTAAGCAATGCTTTTACACCCATCGCTTGGTCCTGAATATTTATAATACCTATTTTTCTATAAATCGATTTACGCCACTCTCGTCCCTTAGGAGCAGGCGTTCCTCTGTTATCCATGGAGATGTAGATGTAACCATCGTCTGCTAGACTTCCTGTATACTGTCCAGTTTTACCGACACCCCATCTGTTTTTTACGGTTGCCCCAGCTGGTTCTGAGTAGACGTAGAACAACGCTGGATATTTTTTAGTTGGATCAAAATTATTTGGGTAAGCCATATAGCCGTCCATAGTTACACCATCCTCAGTAGTCACTTGAAAGAACTCAACATTAGATTTATCTGCACCTGCACCAGTATACTTAGAGGCTATGCTGTTATCAGCTGATGCTGCAGCGTGCGATGGTAAGGTAACCCATTCACGCATAGGCCTTGTGAAGTAATTAGAAAACCGATGTAGCGCATGCTTGCCGCTAGGAGAGATCGAGTAGGAGTGCGAACCTACTTGATTATTAGGCGTGATTCTTTCTGGGTTGCCAGTGCCATCTATTTTGCTTCTGTATAGGTAGCTCTCAGTCGCATTATCTGGAGAAGCGGTATAGTAAACGTACCCTGCAGCCTCATCAATCGCTAAAGGACTGATTACATCAAAATTCCCTCTCGTTACCAATACTTCATTTTTGCCGTTCCTCGGCACACGGTACAAGTGTCTCCATCCATCTTTTTCTGTTACCCACAAAAAGGCATTACCACCCTTAAGCCAGTACCAACCATTATCATTCTCCCATTTGCTCCTCACACTTATCCATGCATCATCTTTTTCCTGATAGAATACTCGCGTCAAACCTGTCTTCACATCTGCATACATGAGTTTACTATGATTTTGTTTTCTATTGAGTTGCTGGAAAATTAGTTCTTTGCTATTGCCTGCCCACTCCATTCTTGGGATGTAGTTTTGTCGTTCGTCACCAGGTACTCGTATCCAATTCGTTTTACCAGTTTCAATATCAACAACACCTAATCTACAAGCTGCTGGAGTCTCACCGACTTTAGGATACTCTACGGGGACAGTATGAGAGTAGATAGAATCAGTCGTATTAATCATATAGAAATCTCTAATGTCATTAGCATCAATCTGCCAGTAGGCAATCTTCTTACTATCAGGACTCCATCTAAATCCATCCCTGCAATCAAACTCTTCTTCATAAGCCCAATCAAAGGTGCCATTAATAAGTTTTGGTAATCCTTTGCTATCTGTTAACTGAGTTATCTCTTTACTATCTAAGTCTTCCACATAAACATTGTACTTGCTTACGTAAGCAGCTTTTCTCCCATCAGGTGATATCTTAGCAAACATTAAAGATGCAGATGGCAAGCTCGTACCTAGCTGTTGCAACTGATTATTATTTCTATTCAATACCCAATAGTCACCTCTTGTTTCATATCTCCAAACTCGCTGTGAATTAGTAAATAACAAGACTTTAGTTTGATCTTTAGAAAAAGCAAAATCTTTAATCTTCAATTCCTCACCATTAGGAATTTTAAAAAGATCCTCAGTTATGAATTCTGTTTCTGTCCGATTATTTAAATCATAAAGCATGATCTGATTACCTGCGATAGAGTAGTAGCCATTGCCATCTGTGGTCCAGTGAGAGGAGTTAGATGGTTGTGCTATCAATGTAATGGATAGGGGAATAAGGACTATAATAATGATTGATTTGAAATACATGTTATTTCTTTTTGAATGCAAATAATTCTTCAGTAGTGGTGCCATCATCATTTTTCATCGCAACATAGATGTCAAGATGATTGTCATCTTTTCTAGTTGCAGTCAGGCCACTGAAGTATAGGGTGTAATTATCTTTTCTGATAAATCTAAAGTCTACCGTTTCGTCCTTCTCTTCCCATCCATCAAAGTCAGGTGAGAAGTGTTTTATTTTCATAACATAAGAAAGAGAGTCTTCCATAATCGTCATGAACTCTGTGAATACCAATTTGTCATCTGCAGACATACGGAATACACCATGCATCTGTCCAGCCCTTGGTGGCATCCATAGCTCATCACATTTACCTCCCATTCCTTCACCTGTCCAATCTCCTTCTAGTAACGAAAAGTCTTCTATAGTAGCTAATTCGCTTTTACCATCTCCCAAACTATAAACATGATCAGTAAGCTTGTTCTGAGCCAAACAACTAGAATTGCTAAAGAGAAAAAGAATTGTGGTTAGATATTTAAGCATCATTGATATTACTAATTGACTATAAACTATTGACAGTCGACCATCGTCTATCGACTATTGTAAGTTAGCCAGTTTTTCTAAATCATCCCAGACGTACCTATAAGTATCCTTATTGCGACAATCTGGATTAGGTTTCATGTCATGTCTAATTCCTCTTAGAGTCTCATAGAATTTGATAGCGTTCTGATTATTAGTTAGCACCCATAGAAACATACTCTGATTGTTTCTTTCTTTTAAAACCAACTCAGCACTTTTCTTCAATAATGCTTTCCCTATTCCTTGCCTTTTAGATTCGGTGCGTACATGTAGGTTATCTAGCAGTGCTCCATGGGTTGCATCATCATCTAAGAAAATACAAGAGAATCCTACTAGTTGATTGTTTTGCTCCGCAAGGATGGTTAGTTGTTTTTCATTGACAGTTGCAAAGCGTTGTTTCCAAACACTTTTTCGTTCTGCAACAACATGATTATCGAGGTAGTTGTCTGACATGGATCCTCGATAATTTAATTGCCAGCTTAACGCGTGTAGCTCCGCAATATTTTCCCAGTCATCAGGAGTAGCATCTCGATAGGTTGTCATCTATTTGTAAATAATTAAGTAGCTACAATATCATCAGAATCTTCAACAATTAAAACAGATGCAGCCGCTAGAAACATAAAGATTCCTGCTAACACAAAAGCATAGATCGCATGATTATCAAAAAAGTATTTAACAATCAGTCCAGCAATAAGTGCACTGACAATCTGCGGCAAGGTGATAAAGAAATTGAAAATTCCCATATAGATTCCAATCTTCTTAATCGGCAGCGAACCTGCTAGTATAGCATAAGGCATTGCAAGTATACTTGCCCAAGCTATCCCTACACCAACCATTGAGAGCAAGAGCATATTTGGGCTGCTAGCTAAGTAAACAGACATCAACCCAAGCCCTCCACAAATCAGACAAATAGCATGCGTTTTCTTCCTTCCAACTTTATTAGCTATCTGAGGTAAGAAAAAGGCAAAGATTGCCGACACTAAATTATAAACGCCAAAGATAATTCCAACCCAATTACCAGCCTCCTGAAAAGTACTGGATGAAGAATCATCTACTGCAAGGCCATAGACATGTTGAGCAATCGCTGGAGTCGCAAATACCCACATCAAGAACAATGCAAACCAAGAAAAGAATTGCACTAATCCCAACTGCTTCATCGTCTTAGGCATAGCTCCAAAGTCAGTGAAGATTTGACTTATTCCTTTTACTTCTTCTTCGGCTTCAGGTTCACCAGATTCAAATGAGTCTAATTCCTCAGGAGAGTATTCTGATGTCCTGATAATCGTCCATATAATTGTAATCATCAAACACACCGCCCCAATCACAAAAGACCAAATCACATTAGCTGGCACACTGCCCTCAGCTGCATCTGCGCCAATCCCAAACCAATTAGCCAAGACATAAGGTAACCACGAACCTATCACCGCGCCAATTCCAATAAGCACTGTCTGAATCGAAAAGCCTGTAGTCCGCTGCTCCGATGGTAATTTATCCGCTACCAATGCTCTAAAAGGTTCCATTGCAATATTGAAAGAAGCATCCATGATCATCAACATCCCAGCACCTACCCAGATCGCAGGCATAATCGCTACAAACATATCCGCATTAGGCATAAAGCAAAGTCCAATCGCAGCAAGTATTGCACCCACTAAAAAGTATGGTCTACGCCTTCCTAGTTTTGTCCAAGTGCGATCACTATAATGTCCGACAATCGGTTGTACAATCATCCCAGTAAGCGGAGCCACTAACCAAAACCAAGACAGATGATGCACATCAGCTCCAAAGGACTGCAGGAGCCGACTAGCATTTGCATTCTGTAAGGCGAAACCCATTTGGATGCCCAGAAAGCCAACGCTCATATTCCATATCTGCCAAAATGATAATCTAGGTTTACTTGCCATCTGTAATTTATTTCTTAGCTTTCTCTAGTATAAATGAACTACCAATCATGATTCTCTCAAACAGGACTATTTTAAATCTTCTTTTCTTTTTGTTCGCTACAAGTGCATATGGGCAAATCAATAATAACGATTTCGCGCAACTTGCTAAGTCCTCTTTGCCTCAGCTTAAAGAGTTCCTCGCAATTCCAAATGATGCGCATATGCATGATGACATCGAACTCAATGTGCTATGGTGCGAAAAAGCATTTGCTGCACAGAAATTTACGACTAAAAGATTAAAAACACCTACTGTTCCACTCTTATTAGCAGAAAGAAAATCCGACAACGTTAACGCTAAAACAGTTTTGGTTTATCTGCAAATAGATGGACAACCTGTTGATCCTAATCACTGGTTTCAAGAGAATCCATATGGAGCTGTAGCAAAACAAAAATCTAAGGATGGTGATTGGCAAGAAGTAGATTGGTCAAACCTTACTCAAGATCCTATAGATCCAGAACTTAGAATATTTGCGCGATCAACTTCTGACTCCAAGGCGGCTGTAATCATGTTCCTTACTGCGCTCAAAAAATTAGATGCAGATGGCTTGCAGCATGATTTTCATTTAAAAGTAATCATGGATTTTGAGGAGGAGTTAGGATCTCCAAACTTACCGCAAGCAGTAAAAGATTATAAGCAGGATCTAGCTGCTGATATGTTAGTCATTTTCGATGGCCCACGACATCTTACTAATCAACCAACCCTGTCATTTGGTGCGAGAGGGATATCAGAGATAACCTTAAAAGTTTTCGGTCCGTACTTTCCGCAGCACAGTGGTCATTATGGTAATTATGTCCCTAATCCAGCGCTTAATTTATCTAAACTCCTGAGCAGTATGAAAGACGATGAGGGTAGAGTCATCATCCCAGGATTTTATGATGGTATCACGATCTCAGATGAGGTCAAGCAAATACTCAGAGCTGTACCTGATGATGAGCGGCGTATAAATCTTAAAATGGGTATCGCATCACCAGATAGTGTAGCACATACCTATCAAGAAAGTTTGCAGTATCCATCTCTAAATATCAGAGGAATGTTAGCTGGTTGGGTAGGAGACGAGGCGCGGACGATTGTCCCTTCTTCAGCTACCGCAGAGATAGACGTAAGGCTCGTCTTAGAAAGCGATCCTGATAGATTGATAGGGCTAGTTAAAGATCACATCATCAAGCAAGGCTATCATGTCACCGATGCTAAACCCACTCAAAGAGAACGAGCGCAACATAAACGGATCTGCCAATTCACTTCATCGACTTCCTATCTAGCATTCCGCACAGATTTTGATTCTGATGTTGGCCTTTGGTTAGACCGTGCACTTACTAAAGCATTCGGTAAAACACCTATTAAGCAAAGGACATCAGGTGGCAGTATTCCTATCTCGCCATTCGTCAATGAGCTAGGTGTCCCAGCGGTTGGTGTACCCACCGTAAATCGAGATAATAATCAGCATAGCCCTAATGAAAATATCAGGTATGGTAATTATGTGGATGGGATAAAGACTATCTATTTTATTTTGAAAAAGAAGTTGTAGGAGTAAACAACTTTGGTTCAAGTTTTCTTAATACTTGTTTTCTTCCTTTTCAGTTATGAGGTTATTTAAATTTCGCTGGCGTGGCATTATTTATTACTGTTTAAAAATTGATTGTTGGAAATTGAAGAGAGTGCTTATCTATCTTTCATTCTTTCCACAATCCACTCCCGTGCATTCACAAATGCCTCTAACCAAGGAGAAACCTCATCCTTGCGCCCCTCAGGATAATTAGCCCAATTCCACTGAAACATAGATC
>CALFUQ010000192.1 GCA_937929885.1 uncultured Saprospiraceae bacterium | reverse complement strand
TAGGCAATATGATTATCGGTAAGATCAAGGTAACAGTCAGGTACATGGATTTAACGAAAATCAATTCAGTCAACCTTGCTGGGAAAGAAAGCTTTTGATCTTTTAATAAGCCCATTTTATGGTAACGTAATAATTGTTGTAGGTCTTTGACTGCAAATCTAAAGATTGATAACAAACCATAAAAAAACGTGCAATAGTATGCTTGATATTTGAATATAGCTTTGCGTTCTTGGTTAGGCGAAAAGCGCATTACATTTTGATTAAGATCTTCATCATGTTCATGAATATTGGTAAACGAATGATGCAAAACATTATGCTGGATCTTCCAAGTAACATGATATCCTCCAATGAAATTAATTAAATACCCTAGCGCATGATTGATTTTTTTATTGGTAGAGTAGGAGCCATGATTGGCATCGTGCATGATGGATAAGCCAATACCTGACATCCCTAAGCTCATAATCATATAAGCACAAAAGATTTGCCATAAATTGGTCAGAGCTCCAGAAAGTAATGCAAAAAGAGGAATGAAATATAAACTAACCATAAAGGCAGTTTTAACCTTCATGTTAAGGTTAGCGTGCTTGGATAGATTTCTTTGTTTAAAGTATTTATTAACCCGTTGGTTTAGTTCTTTGTAGAACTCAGGTCTATCCGTCTTGTTAAACCTAACACTTGCTGCACTCATTTCTTAAGATTGTAAGCTCTAGAAAGCTATAGTTAAAGCCAAGCAGATAACAATTACCCTAAATTGACCGAAAGGCTAATGTATATTAAATAATTGAAGTATTTATAACCAATTGAGATATTGGTTATAAAGAGATAGCATTAGAAAAGCATCGAATATATCCTTCTACGCCCTCGATACGCTAGAAATCTATAGCCGATAAACACCGTATAAAAGCCTAGTTTAAAGAGATAGTAGGCAGTTGAAAGCTAAATGTTGTACCAATATTAAGTTTACTAGAAACTGCAATTGTAGAATCATGTAACTCCAAGATCTTTTTAGAAATCGCCAAGCCTAATCCAAAACTTTTATCTTGCTTATTCACTTCATTAGAACTAGCGTAGCGTTCAAAAATCTTGTTGATGTTTTTAGGGTTTATACCTTTTCCTTGATCCTTAATATTGAATAGGATACCATCGTCGGATTTGGCTAGGCCGATGATTATTTCACTCTGCTCAGGAGAATATTTAATTGCGTTATCTACTAAATTCTGAATAACTCTCTCTACCAATGAGATATCACCGTAGGCTAGAGGTAGATCATCTTGAATATCAAACTTGAACTTTATATTTTTTTCTTGAAGAAGTACTTGAAAGCGAGATATCATATCACTGACTAACTCTGATAGGGAGAATGGCTCCTTGTGTAATTTAACTTGATTGTTTTCAAGCTTAGAGAGTTCTAGTAGTTGGTTCATAAGTCCAGTGACTCTCTTAGTGCTCTCACCAATATTATTAAGATATTTTAATTCTTCTTCTTCCGTTAGCTCATTCTTTTTGAGGCTTAGCATCTCTGCATATCCTCTTATGACAGAGATAGGAGTTCTTAGATCATGAGAGATATTTGCAATCAGTTCTTTTCTAAAGTTATCTATCGATTGGACTTTATGAAAATTTGATTCGATCTCACCAGCCATTTTATTGTAAGTGCTTGCTAGGTTTTGAAAGTCACTGGTGCCATTTGGAATCCTAGCTTTATAATTTCCATTTTTAAACTCTTCCATAGTTGTCATAATAGGGCTCAGTGATCTTGTGAGTCTCCATATGTATAGTAACCCGATCAGTAACGAAACGAAAAGACATAATAGGATGAGCTGGCCACTTATTGTAAGTACATACTTATTAACTACGGCCTTGATGGTTGCTTGTCGTTCTTGGCTAGCTAAGATGATGTAATAGTATGCTGCAATTTCTCCATCTTTAATTATGGGAGCTGCTGAGAATATTTGCTTTCCTGTTTCACTTCTTGGATTATCTCCGTCTAGGTGTTCCTCTCCATCACTTGCCAAGAATTTCTCAATCGGCACCATGTCCACTTTTTTTCTGACGACTTTCTTATCCTTATCTAATATGACGTGCTTTAAAATGTTTCCTAATTTATCAATTAGATAGACCTCTACATCTGGATTAATAGCCATCATAGAATGCATTAACTTCCCAATCTCGTCAAAATTGATCTCTCCATCTTCTTTAAAGGTTTTTACTTCATCTACAGTGAATTGCGCTAGGTCTTTATTTAATTTTTGATTTGCTTCATCATAAAAGCATTCTGTGGTATACATAGTAATATACCCTACGATTCCACCAATAAGTAACAGGAGGAAGAGAAGCCCAACAGATAGTTTTAAGAATAATGGATTTTTCATGGTTAAATATTTTCATTAAATCTATAACCATATCCCCAAGTGGTAAGGACATAATTTGGTTTAGCCATTTCGTTTTCGATCTTAGCTCTAATTCTGTTTATATGCGAATTTACGGTATGTTCGAGTCCTTCGAATTCGTACCCCCATACAAGATTCAATAAATCTTGTCTGCTAAAACTCTTGCCTGGTGAACTCGCAAGAATGGTGAGTAATTCAAATTCTTTCTGAGTCAAGTCAACCCTTTCATTATTTTTAAATGCGGTACGCTTATCAGTGTCTATTATAAGGTCTGTAAAAGAGAGAAGATCTTTTTTGGTATGGAGATTTGTATCGGGAGAACCAGTCCTTCTTAATACTGCTTTGACACGTGCTTGCAATTCACGTACACTAAAAGGTTTTGTCATGTAGTCATCTGCACCACTTTCTAATCCTATTACTTTATCGATCTCTTCAGATTTAGAGGTAAGCATGATGATTGGTGTGTTGATACCATCTTTACGTAAATTTTTGCAGATTTCTAAGCCATCAAGCCCAGGTAACATTAGATCAAGTAAGATGATACCGTAATTTGCATTTTTGCCTTCTTGAAGACCGCTTACTCCATCATGGCAAATACTAGACTTAAAATTTATATCACTTAGCTGTAGCCGAATAAGTTCTGCTAACTGCGGATCATCTTCAATAATAAGAGCTGTTCTATTCATTTGATATAGTGGATAAAAAAAGAGTTTGAGAGCTAACTAAAATAGTCAGCTCTCAATTTACTCCACCTGATTTTAAATATATGTATCAATTATGACATTATTATCTTACAATAATGACTCTTTGAACTTTCGTCGTGTAGCTTGACTTAACTCTTACAAAGTAGATACCGCTAATTACATTGTTCATGTTTAGACTTAAATTGTCAGTTCTATCATGCTCAGAATTAAGTACTTGCTTACCATAGTTATCAAATACATTAACTGTAATGTTGTTGCCTGGCACTGCTTGGAAATTCAGGTTTACAGTTCCAGTGGATGGGTTAGGAGCTATAGTAAACTCTAACGCTCGGTCTTCAAGACCTATTAAATTCTCACCACATATGGAAGGATCATTCTCCGTCCAATCATCACCGCTCATCCCTTCACCATCATAAGCTAAAGACTTATCACCAGCAAAAGCATCTGCGGCGGTACCATCCCATATATTAGCTTCCATAGCTACATTTGCTCGTTGATGACCTGTACTTCCCCATTCTACATAACTGATTAATGCAGTACTACTGCTAAAGCTGTTAGTAGTGTAAAGCCCCATCTCACCATCTGATCCACTGATTGGAACTGTATTAGCTAGTACAGTTACTAGCTCTCCAGGTGATAGGATAAAATCATCTCCACAGTCAATAGATAATGTGCTGATTCTTTCATAGGCTGGGAAGTTACATAGCCAGTAACTAGAAATATCGATGTCTTCGCCACCTACATTTTTAATCTCTACTTTACCGTCTCCAGTTATTTCATTAATTATAACCATTCCTGGTCCAGCATTGCTACTGCAATCGTCTCCCGAATTTCTAACTACCGCGATGGAGTTAGATAAACTAAAGCATCCTTCTAGATCAGCAGCATTCATACCCATCTCAGCACCAGATAACTCACCATCATAGCTTAAGTGCCAAACAAGGCAAGTACCAGCAGGTGCATCATCAAAGTT
>CALFUQ010000191.1 GCA_937929885.1 uncultured Saprospiraceae bacterium | reverse complement strand
TGACATTGAGATGACCAGTTCTACCAGCATAATTTTGAGCTTCTAATGAGCTGCTTAAGACTAAAAATAATAAAGCCGTAAAAACTAGTTTCGAATTCATAATTCCTCTTTATCTATACTATTCTACAATTACTGCTTTATTGATAGTCACTTCTGTCAACATGCCTGTGCATGATCCTTTTATTTTAATCGGGTCATTTATTTGCATGCTGCTGATCTTCTCTTCTTCACTTGGGTATAATGTAGCAAAGACTAAATCAGTGTCCGCATTTCCTATTATTATTGCTGGGTTTCCTTGTTCGTCCGTAAAAGAGTCCGTCAGAGTTCCTTCTACTGTGATTATTTTTCCACTATAATCTTTGGTAGCTTTCGCCTCATTAGCAGTGAATTGGTCAAAGATCTGGGTTGCTGTTATTGAAACTTCAGCCTCAATATTTTTCGTAGATGCTTTAGGTACATTTCTAAAAACTATATAACTAATCCCTAAAATAACCAACAATCCTATGATTATGTAGAGGAGGATTTTGACAAACTTGTTCATATATGAATTTTAATCACACAAACGTAACTAAGTTTTTTCAACTAAAATTCACTAAAAAGATAGATTTGAAAATATTAACTCAAAATTAATGGAAGATCAATGGATACCGACTCAATTGATTACCATCTGCTTAGCCTCCATTGCTTCTCCATCTAAGTAAATAGAATAGTGATAAACACCGCTCGTTAAGTTTTTAACTTTTATCTTTATTAATCCACTTTGATTCTTTAGATTTTTTCTATCGACAATCTGTCCTAGATTGTTAGTAATAATCATCTCCGCTTCATCATAAATTTCTGCAGATAAATCATATCCAATTGTCGACTCATCGATAAAAGGATTAGGGTAGTTTTGATCTAAGATTCCTAATGTAGTTTCTAGTAAAGCAATTTGTTTGGATTGATTGCTAATTAGGTCTGACTCTGAATTAGAACAAACAGAAATATCTGACACTTCAATATTAGAAGGTTGATGTGTCCATATAGAACTGCTCCCATCTGAATATCCATAAAAGGAATTATCAAAATATAAATCTGCGCTTGATTTAGTCTCAGAAGTATAAACTAGTTCGTCATTTATGAAATACTCGATTTCAGCGTTTTCATTTCTTTTAATGCAGAAGGTTGACCCAGCGTAACTTTCCCTTGTATTCAAAAAGATGCCTTTTCTTTCATTGTTTTCCCAGATATAGACTCTATGAGAATTCAACGTCGATACGATTCTATGATAGAATGCATAATTGATATTCTCATACTGACCATCGATCGAAGGGTCATCGCTAAGACCAAGCATCTGTGTTGTGTTACCCTCATATGCAGGAATAGTATAGCAGATCTGACCTTTATTTGAGAATCCCATACCATTAGTATTTATCTGGTTTGTCCAGTCTTGATCGAGTTCTATAGATGCTGTAATAATATCATTTGTAGTTTCACACCCAGCATCGGAAGTTTGATCATCACTAGAAGACTCATCTTGTTCTTCCTCTTCTTCTTGATTTTGCTCTTCTTCTTGTTGTTCTTCCTCTTCTTGGTTTTGCTCGTCTTGAGAGTTTGTGCTACTGCCCTCTTCCTCAGCATCACAGCTACAATTCGTTAATGACTTCCAGTCCAATCCATCAAAACCTTCGAAGTCTTCTCCTGTCCATCTAATTGATCCTGGAGCATTGATATTTGTATTACCTAGATTAATACCTCCATTGACTTGGAGTTTTTCAATGGGGTTATCAGTATTTACTCCCACATTGCCATTTGAGATGACTTTTAGAGATGACTGACTATAAGACATAGTGCTGACTATTATCATAGCTAGAGCTATAAGTGTAATTTTTGTTTTCATACTATAAGGTGTTTTAAAGGGTAGTCTAGGAGGTGTAATCCTTAACTTCTCTTTTATTTTTTCTCTTCTATAAGCTGTTGTTTTAAATCAAAATAATCATGACACTCATCGATAATAGCAGTAAGTACTCCACTCGCCTGAACCTCAAAACCAGGCTCAAATGACATGGACTCACCAGCTACTAAAGTGAGGCTGACATCGGTATTAATTTTATTAGTTGTTTGGATAGTTTTAATTGCTCCTACATCTGAATCCCTACTAAGGTTTCCTTCAGATTCTACATGCTCATCATCACATGCCTGACAAAAGTCTGGGTTCCCGTCACCATCTTCGTCTAAGAAATCATCTCCTCCTGGACATATATCATCGGCATCACAGACACCATCACCGTCAGAATCATCATCACAAGACTCACAAGCATCGGGAGTTCCGTCTCTGTCAGAATCTAGAGTATCATCTCCTCCTGGACAAACGTCATCTGCATCACAAACACCATCCCGATCTGAATCTCTAAAGGTGCCTACACAGTTACAGTTAGTATCTATTCTATCATTAATGGTACACGGATTGTTGTCATTACAGTTTGTTCCGACTCTCCTATTATCACAATCATCGCAATGATCTGGAATTCCATCAAAATCAGAATCAAGATTATCATTTCCGCCAGGACACTCGTCGTCGCTATCACACACCCCATCACCGTCAGCATCTAACATTGTACCCACGCAGTCACAGCTAGCATTATAGCGATCATTAGTTGTACAAGTATTACCATCATTACAAGATTGACCAACAAGATCTTCATCACAATCATCGCAGTGGTTTGGAACACCGTCGCGATCAGTATCTATATTATCATTTCCTCCAGGACAGATATCCTCTGTGTCACAAACTCCATCCCTATCAGAATCTCTGAATGTACCTACACAGTTACAATCAGTATCGTAGCGATCATTTGATGTGCATGGATCACCATCATTGCATGCAGTCCCAGTAAGATTATTGTTGCAATCATCACAGTGGTTAGGTATACCATCTCTATCAGTATCAAGATTATCATTCCCTCCAGGACAGATATCCTCTGAGTCACAGACACCATCTCCATCAGCATCTCTTAGCGACCCAATACAATCACAACTTGAGTTGTACCTATCGTTTGAAGTGCATGAGTTCCCATCATTACATGTTGTCCCTGCCAGATTACTGTTGCAATCATCACAGTGGTTTGGAATACCATCTCCATCAGAATCCAAGCTATCAGTCCCTCCAGGGCACTTATCAAAAGCATCACATACACCATCCCCATCAGTATCACTAAACGTACCTCTACAATTACACTCATCATCATATCGGTCATTTACTGTGCACGAATCCCCATCGTTGCAAGCTGAACCAGCAAGGTTGTCATTACAATCATCACAATAGTCTGGAGTGCCATCACCATCACTATCTAAATTATCATCACCTCCAGCACATATATCATTAGCGTTACAAACCCCATCTTCATCACTATCTAGGACTGTTCCTTCACACTCACAATCTTCATTAATTGTATCGTTAGTGGTACATACATTGTTATCATTACAACTATCACCTATTGTTGGACAGGCTGGCTCTTCACTAGAAGTTCCTGACCCATAAGCGCAAATTCCGAAGCTACCATAGTCGTCAGACTTATAATCTACTATTCTTATATACAATGTTTCGTTCGGGGATCGTCCAGTTAAAACAGCCTTTGAATGTCTTACTACATCATCATCTTGACATACAACTCTTACCAGATTGGTACAACTACCACTATATACTTGCATGATAACATCGGTTAAACCATTATTTACTTGAGAGGTTTCAATCGTTATTTTTCCTGTGGAGGGTACTTTTGTTTTGAACCATACATCCTTTGTAGTCCCTGTATTACCACAAGAGAATGATGGAGTTTTACCCGATGACGTTGCTCCTACATTCGAATAATCTTTAATATTGCAAGAAGCTGATACAGTTAAAGTAATCGCCCCTGAACAATCATCATTGCTTAAAGAAGTCGTCGATGCACAACCAGTGATACAACTGCTAGCATTCATCTTACTTCTAATCAAGTTACCTGGCTCACTTCCAAATCCATTACTAAAATTTACTCCAGGGCCTGATAAATGACAATAAGACATGATAGTACCTCCTCCAGATGGAGTTGATCCTGCAGAGCAAGATCCCTCTGTACTCTGGCAATTATCCAATGCCTTATTTCTATTTGCTCCCCACTTGCATGCATGAGTATGCGGAGAACCAAAACTATGACCCAACTCATGAGCCATCACATGCACATTCCAAGAGTAATTGGGGACTTTTATCTTTGAAGTATTCATACCTCCACAAACAGAATAAGGGCCAAAATTTCCTCCAGTATTATAGTTATTACATAACATATTAACCCATGCTATTCCACCTGAAATTCGAGTAGTTAATAGTTGCGCTAATCTACCATTGTAATCATTTCTTACATTGGATGCGAATGCTCCCAACATGCCTGTTACATTACTTTGAGATCGATATGGATCTACTGTATTCCAAACTTTTACTTGAGATAGTTTTAATGTGATTCCTTCATTCCCATAAAGTAGTTTTACTTCATTGAACAGCGACGTTGCCCAATTCTGAGTCTTACTCACTGAGCTTCCATTATCTTGAAAACTAGAATAGTCACATTCTAAATAGATCTCTACACAACTACCAGCGACAGACTTCTCTTGTTTCTCGTCCAGTATTTCTACTTCTACCCCATCATCAGATGTAGAACAAAATGATGCTCTTTTTTTCAGTACATCATTGTTATAGTATCCTAAGAAATTATTCCCTTCATCCTTGTGAACTTCAAAATCTCCTGAGTCATTAGATATCAAGACTTTTAGATCATTTTCGTAAATACTTACTGCTACAAGACTAGAAGTATCTTCTGCTACTTTCCCATGGTAAAATACTCCTCTCGAAATATCCTTATCTATATCTGGAGAAGACGTGGTCAATAAGTATGTAGAAGCAAATAAATCGACCTCTTCTAGCATTAGGTTTTTAGTCCCTTCTGGAGTTTCGAATTTCCAGTTTAATGCTTTATAATTTTTATTAAATAGTTGGTTGAGTTGCTTCTCATTAATTTCATAAAAAAATGCTTGAGTCACCTCTCCATCAAGGGTGCCGTTTGCCTTTAGTGATTTGTTTTCGACGAGTAGATTATCAAACTTAAAAATGGGAGTATCAGAGACACTTTCTTGCGAGTACAAGTTACTGCATAGCATTGCAGCTAGACACAGGTATAGTAGCCTGAGTGTTCTCATTGGTTAAGTTGTTTAATTTTTTTTCAAGTAGCCGGTGTAGGGCTGGGCTATGAGGTTTCAAACTCAGTGAAGCTTACTCAAATCTAAATTAAAGTCACTCTCCCCTTTGTTTCAAAGAGGCTTATGGAAAGCAGTTTACATTATAAACTAAGTGAATATATAGGGGTAACTCCAAAGTGTAAAAAGGCTTACACTTTGAAAGGGATTAATCAATCCAGCAACATAATAAACTTCTATATTTTCTAGATTAGAAGTGATTAAACTTTTAATATTGCTTATGTCAAGTATCCTCCCTTTATTCCCACTGCAACTAGTTGCTTTCCCAGGAGAGAAACTTAACCTGCATATATTCGAACCGAGATACAAGCAGCTAATCATAGAATGCGAAAAGGATAATAAGCCGTTTGGAATACCGTATGTAGAGGACAATAAACCAAAACCTATAGGGACTGAAGTAGAGTTATTAGCAATTAGAAAAATTTATCCTGACGGAAAGATGGATATTAGTACAATAGGAAAAAGCACCTTTAAAATCCAAAACTTTTATAAACGACTTGAGAATAGACTATATCCAGGAGGAGAGATAATCAGACAAGAAATCGATTTAGAAGGTGACATAGTATTATATAGCAAAATCAGAGATAAGATCGCAGAGCTATATAGTTTTATGCATATCGATAAAGATCCACCAGATTTAAATGATGGATTTACTTGTTTTGATATCGCGCATAAAATCGGATTAGCATCACAGCAAGAATACGAATTGCTAACATTAGAAACTGAAGAATTAAGACAAGAATACTTAATCAATCATCTAGATAAATTTATTCCTGCCGTAAAAGAAATGGAAAATCTTAGGAAAAAGATTCAGATGAATGGACACTTTAAAAATGTAATTCCTCCTAGTCTGTAATCTCTAACTCGTTACCCTTCACAGGTGCGGATGGGACGGTCCTGTTAGAAATAAAATCAAGCTTGATAGAGAATATGTGAGATACTAGTACATCTGTAGCGTCCCCGATATTAGTGAGGGCATAATCAATGTTAATCCTACCTAGATTAAGACCTAGCCCAATATTTGGTTGTAAGCTCAGATCAGTATTTTGGGTATTTGTGCTGTTTACTATTTTTTGAATATTCCCAATCCCAGCTCTAACAAAAACTTTATTATTAAGTCCTACCTCTACTCCGAATGTAGGGTCAAGAGAAAGTGACTCTCCAGAAAAGATACCTGCTTTCTGCCCGTTAGTAGATAAATTTAAATTTCCTTCTACCATCCAACTTAACTTATCACCTGCACTCCGATAATTCGCTCCTAAGATAAATCTAGGTAAGGTAATTTCTGTGCTACTAATCGGTATGACATTCCCAGTTTGTAAAAACACATTTTTATCAGACTCAGAAAAATTAAATTTCCAAGCATTGAATGTGCTCGTGATATCTTTAGCCATTAATCCAAAAGTCAATTGACCCATTCTATATTTTGCACCTAGGTCCGCGCCAAAACCCCATGCACTTCCAAAACCATAAGCTCTTCTAATAATCTTTACGCTACCACCTACACTTAGATTAGATCTGACTTCTCTCGCATAGGATGCTAGTAAAGCATAATCAGCCACAGAGAATTCTGTCAAGTTGTCGTAGTTAACAGTACCATCCGATCCGATTAGACTAAGTGTATTAGGAATATTATCTACACCCATCCGAATAAAAGAGATACTACCGAAAGATTTTTTCTCACCTGTCCCAAGCTTCTTACCAAATGCTAAGTAGTCATAGTTAGCAATCCCCCCAAACCACTCTGCATGCATAGCAGTCGCTTGGAATGGTGCATCGATTTCTGTAAGCCCAGCAGGGTTCCAAAAACCTGCAGTCACATCATCCACAGACGCGGTCACTGCACCAAACATCCCGTGCGCCTTTGCCCCTACTCCTATATTTAAAAATTCATTTACGAAATTAGGTGTGTTATCCTTTTCTTGACAAAAGAGACTGACTTGCAGTACAACTACTAGTAGAGTAATTAAAGTAGGTATTCGTAAACGTAGTTTCATCTTATAATATCTATATAAATATAACGATAATTTATAATATGTAATTAATACATTATCAGTGTTTAGTCTGCTGCTTGAGCATACTCATTATAAAACGTCGCTGTTATATTGATATTTTACTAAGGTTACAATCAAGATGACTAAAACCGACATATAATTAGATTACTGTAAAACATTCTCTTGAGATACTTGAAGTCGCAGATAGATTATGCAGCGTGTAAAATCTTATAAACTAACTCAGTCAAAATAGCTTCTGGAGGTGTCGATCTATTTCCTATTCCTTTTGATCGTGCATCTGCCTCTTTGATAAAATCAAAAATCTTTACAAGAGAAGATAAGTTATAGTTACGTGCAGCGACTTTATAATCCTTCACAAAAAAAGCATTCGGCAATTTGATTTTGCTTGCGATTTCTTGATCGCTTTTATTGATATTTTTGGCCGTCAAAAGGACCTTAACAAAGTAATTGTAGAGTGAGCCATTGAGCATGACTAAAGGGTGTTTCTTTATATTCTTAGTGAAATAGTCTGTAATCAAAAATGACTTCGCAGTATCCTTTTTACCTAATGCATTTTGAAGTTCAAAAATATTAAAGTCCTTACTTATCTCAATTTTATCATGTATGAGATTAGCATCTATTGTATTACCTTTTTCTAGGTTAACTGTTAGCTTGGTAATTTCATTTGTTATCTTACTCAAGTCTGTTCCAAGATATTCTCCGAGCAACATACTAGACTTACCATCTATACTATATCCTTGTTCTCTCACATAATTAGAAATCCACTCTGCAATCTTATAATCCCTAACTGGCTTGGACTCAAATACCACAGCATTCTTCTTGATCACTTTCGCAAGCTTTGACCTTCCATCTAGTTTTTTGTGCTTATGGGCAATAACAAGCACAGTTTGATCCGATGGCTTTTCAAAGTAACTAGCCAGCATTTCCATTCCTTTCATATCCTTAGCCTCCTTGATAATTACCACTCTCCTATTAGCCATCATAGGAAACTGACGAGCATTATCGATTACATTCTTAAAGTCAATATCCTTACCGTAAAGGACGATTTGGTTAAAAGCTTTCTCTGCCTCAGTTAATGCATGTTTCTCTATATACTTACTGATAGCATCGATATAATACGCTTCTTCTCCATGAAGAAAATAGATCGGTTTATAATTGCCCTTCTTAAGGTCAGATATGATATTTTGGTAGGTCATATTCGAAGGCAAAAGTAGTATTTTGCATTTACAATTAATTTAGTCGTAGTTTACTTTGAATTTAAATAAGTATAAGCACTGTTATCCATTGTAACTCTTTGAGACATAGAGATCTATAATTGGGTAGAGTATTTACTCTTGACCAATTTTCCCTACATATTCCAAATAGAATAACATGGCAAAAAAAAAGAATATCATAACAGGTCTTAACACCGCACAGAGATTAACATTAGAAAATGAGAGGTCATTATTAAGGCCTATAAAAGAAACAGATCTCAAGGCACTTCTATACATCGCTGAGGAGCAACCTAATCTCCTTCAATACTCTCCATCGCCATTTGGCAATAAGAAAGCACTTAAAGATTACATTCTTAAAGCGCTAGAGCAAAAGGAACTTGGTACTCGCTACCCATTTATTAT
>CALFUQ010000190.1 GCA_937929885.1 uncultured Saprospiraceae bacterium | reverse complement strand
GCAGTCATACTTACGAATGTCAAGTCTGCTGGACTGTTGTCCTCTACTAATACATTGTTCGCATCTATAGTGCCGTCATTGGATACTGTTATCGTAAACTCTACTGTACTTCCTGCCATATATGGTCCAGCACTTGTAATTGCTTTTGTTAATGATAGATCATAAACCTGACCGATTGGAACGTCTACTGCATCTTCATCATCTTCGCTTTGATCTCCATCATCATTATTAGGAGTACTATCTACATCATCTCCATCATCACCTATTACTTCTGCAATATTTGTTAGGCTAGTGCCCATGAAAGTATTACTGATCGTATAAGTAACTACTATATCTTGTGTGCTACCTGATGGCAGACTTGCGATCTCAAAGGTTTCATTTCCATTGTCTGTAACATTTGCATCTGCAGTCATACTTACGAATGTCAAGTCTGCTGGACTGTTGTCCTCTACTAATACATTGTTCGCATCTATAGTACCATCATTGGATACAGTTATGGTAAACTCTACTGTACTTCCTGACATATATGGACCAGCACTAGTAATTGCTTTGGTAAGTGAAAGATCATAAACCTGACCGATAGGAACTTCTACTGCATCTTCATCATCTTCGCTTTGATCTCCATCATCATTATTAGGCGTACTATCCACATCATCGCCATCATCACTTATTACTTCTGCAATATTTGTTAGGCTAGTGCCCATGAAAGTATTACTGATTGTATAACTAACTACTATATCTTGTGTGCTACCTGATGGCAGACTTGCAATCTCAAATGTTTCATTTCCATTGTCTGTAACATTTGCGTCTGTAGTCATACTTATGAATGTCAAATCCGCTGGACTGTTGTCCTCTACTAATACATTGTTCGCATCTATTGATCCATCATTAGAAACAGTTATGGTAAACTCTACTGTACTTCCTGCCATATATAGTCCAGCACTTGTGATTGCCTTAGTCAATGATAAATCATAAACTTGACCGATAGGAACTTCTACTGCATCTTCATCATCCTCACTTTGATCTCCATCATCATTATTAGGAGTACTATCTACATCATCTCCGTCGTCTCCTATTACTTCTGCAATATTTGTCAGGCTAGTGCCCATGAAAGTATTACTGATTGTATAGCTAACTACAATATCTTGTGTACTACCTGATGGCAGACTTGCGATCTCAAATGTTTCATTTCCATTGTCTGTAACATTTGCGTCTGTAGTCATACTTACGAATGTCAAATCCGCTGGACTGTTGTCCTCTACCAATACATTGTTCGCATCTATTGATCCATCATTAGAAACAGTTATGGTAAACTCTACTGTACTTCCTGCCATATATGGTCCAGCACTTGTAATTGCTTTGGTAAGTGAAAGATCATAGACTTGACCTACTGGTACATCTACTCCGTCCTCATCATCATCATCCGGGTCAAGGTCAAAATTTTCATCCACCGTATAATCAGAATCAGGATCACTATCTGTATCATCTCCATCATCAACAGTAATCTGCGCATTATTACGTATGGTAGTACCCATGAAAGTATTGCTGATCATGTAGGTAACTACTATTTCTTGTATACCATTAGCAGGTAAGCTTGCTATAGTAAAAGTCTCATTACCATTATCCGTAAGATTAGCATCAGCCACCATACTTACAAATGTCAAGTCGGCAGGACTATCATCAGTTACAACTATGTTAGCTGCATCTAAAGATCCTTCATTCTCTACTGTAATTGTAAACTCAACTGTGCTACCAGGACCATAAGGGCCAGTGCTTGTTATTGCTTTAGTTAGATTAAGGTCATATACTTGAACTAATAGAATGCTTACGCCATCCTCATCATCATCATCTGGGTCACCATCTCCATCTTCATCAGTAGCATATCCACTATCAGGATCACTATCAATATCTTCCCCATCATCAGTTGTAATCTGAGCATTATTTCTTATCGAAGTACCCATAAAGTCACTTGCTATGGTATAGGTAACAACTATTGTTTGGCTTGTTGCCGCAGGTAAACTAGCAATCGTAAAAGTTTCATCTCCATTATCTGTAACATTAGCGTTAGCAACCATACTTACGTAAGTAAGCGAAGCAGGACTATCCTCTGTTACAATAATATTAGATGCATCAACTTGTCCTTCATTTTCGACTGTGATCGTAAACTCTACTGTACTGCCTGCCATATATGGACCTGAGCTTGTAATATTTTTACTCAAAGCAAGATCATAATCTCCGCAAAACTCTGCTACTCTACAGCCATGTACCACGTCCATATCTCCATACACACTTTTTTGTTGTGAAGATTGATCTCTAGCAATATCTACTAGCACCGAGTTTAAAGGATTACCTCCTTCAATAGGTAAAAATTGAAATCCGTAAATACAACCAAACGAGAAACAAGTTGTACCTCTAAGCGCATCACCTGTACCAATTATGAAATCTTCATTATTAACAGTACAATTATTAAACATTCCTGCCGCAGCAAAATCAATACCACCTCTAGAGTTTAATCCCTCATCCACTTGACCTATCTCATATTGCATGAAAGAGTTACCTGCAGGTAAAGTCGAACTGAGTGACCAGTTATTAGTAGTCCCTAGATATCTTAAAAATCTAGAATCATGTGCTTGTGCTCTTGGGAACGAAGAATCATATCCTGATTCTGCAAGAAGCATAGTCTGACCGTCCATAGAAAATTCTATATCTGTAATTGGCATACTGAAGGAAAGAACTTCAGATGGTTGACCATACTCATTTGTCCACGGAGTACTTATCTCTAAACGATCATCAGTCCCAAAATCACAATTTGTAATTCCTATGGATCTAACAGTATTTCTCATACCATTTGCATCTGCATCACTATTCCACATAGAGTAGTATAATCTACCATCTGCATAGTTATAAGCAACTGCTAGAACTCTATCACCTAAATCTGCAAATTCTCCATTTGCAGTACCTGGACCTAATGGATCAAAGGTGCTTAAGATTGCTCCAGTCATGGGATCAAGTCTATAAATCATCCCGTCATCTAAATTGGCTACAAACAGCTGATTACATAGGGTATCATATTCTACACCAGCTATACCCTTATCTCCAGGTAACGTTGCAATTTGATTTACAACTCCAGTTACTCCATCAATCCTCGATACGATCGGAGATTGGCTCCCCACCAAGTTAAATAATGAAGTCGCCCCAGTATAAATATTGTAATCATTATCTATTGATACACTGAAAACCTCTCCTCCCAATTCACCAGTTGTCCACTCATATGGATGATTAGGCAAACTACTTGATACATCTATACCAAGATCACCCGCAAGATAAAAATCATGAAGTGGCTGTATGTTTTCAATAGCAAGTGTTGTTAAACTACCCCCACTTACTTGACATGTAACTAAAGCATCTCCAGGTTGTAGCAATCGTTCATCAGCTCCTAAAGCACAGTACACAACTCTTGTAGTACATGTACCATCATCATTCCTTACTAAAATCTGGTAGTCGCCAGCGTTTAATCCAGTAAATACATTTGACGTTTGCCAAGTAGCTCCATTATCCAATGAGTATTCGTAACTACCACTTCCTCCATTAGCATTTATAGTGATTGATCCATTTTGCTCACATGCATCAGTTTTAATAGTAGCATATGTTATATCGTCTGGATAAGGAGTATCTACAGTATAACAAACTTCTATCTGCACTGCATCCAAATCTATTTCTGCCTCAGCTAATGGATCGTTATTTTGAATTGCGTAAAACACACCAAAATTTTCATCATTTATTATATCTGGGGTTAAAGTTTCGCCCCATGTTGCATCAGTATAACTTACAGTTTCGTAAGCAGTCGTACTAACTAACCAAGGTTGTGCTGGGTTAGCTAAGTTAGAAGCTCCAGGTATGAGATTAGGCATAAACAAACGCACCGCTATATCTACAACCTCAGTATCAGTCTCACTTCTTCTTACAAGATTTACGGTCACACTCTCAATAATTGCATTACATGGAATATCAAAACCAAAATCCTTAGTCCAAAGGTTTTCGGATTGATCACCTGCGAAAAAAGCAATTACATTAGCTCCAGCTCCATCTGGTGGACCATCAACTTCACCTGTAGGTAACCATGGTTTTTCAGTGGATGTAGTAAACGAAATGGCCCTTCCTGCGTAATTACTCGCTGTTATAGTACCAAAAGCATTGATTTTCAATGCTTTATTCACACTAAAAGGGTTGAAATTTTTAGAAATTTCAGTCGAATGGGTTGAAAAATTACTTGTCAACGCTGTATTATCATTAGCAAATAAGCAGAGTGACATACTTAATGCTAGAAGACTGTTGTAAAGTTTTAACATAGACATTATATGATATTTTACTTATAAATACCTGATTATCAGGGACTAAGCGCAAGTGGTAAGATTAACTGTGTTTTGGATTTGTGTAATATGACTTTGTAAACTGGACGTCATATTATAAGTATTTATAATATGTTAACAAATACTAAGCCAACGTGCCAAAAAAATCGAGGTGTGGGCATTTTTTAACGAAATGGGCAGAAATATTCATGTTTTGAGAGAATACCATAGATTTGGATGAAATTTTCTCCCTTTCACACCAAAATCTACCTGAAATGATGAAAAACATCGCACTTCTAGGCTTTTTAAGCTTCATTTTACTCTCATGTACAGCGAAAAAGGCAATTATAGATGCCGCACCAGCCCAAGAAATAAAACCTGAATTAACAGAAACGGAGCAAAGGCTCATAAAAGCCAATGAATTAGCGCAAAAATTCATCATTACAGATGGACACGTTGATCTACCATATCGACTAAAAGTCAAGAATTTTAGGCTCCAAAAGGAATTTTTAGGTATTCCAATCGAAACAGATGATGGTGATTTTGACTACGTGAGAGCTAAAAAAGGAGGTTTAGATGCTCCATTTATGTCTATTTACATCCCAGCAAACTATCAAGTAGATGGGGGAGCAAAAATATTGGCTGATTCTCTGATCGACATGATCGAATATATCACCATCGAGCATCCAGATAAATTCCAGATTTGCCATAATGTAGCTCAAGCTCATGATCTCTTTAACAAAGGAATTATTGCCCTTCCTCTGGGAATGGAAAACGGAGCAGGAATAGAAGACGATTTAAAGTTGATAGAATACTTTAAAAGGAGAGGAGTAAGCTACATTACACTAACCCATTCTAAGGATAATCTTATCTGCGATTCTTCCTATGATACTACTGGCACCTACAATGGTTTAAGTGACTATGGTCGTAAGGTAGTAGCAGAAATGAATAAGCAGGGTGTTATGGTCGACATCTCTCATGTGTCGGATAGCACTTTCTATCAAGTTATGGAGCTTACTAAAGCTCCTGCGATCGCTTCTCATTCCTCTGTGAGGAAATATACACCAGGCTTTGAGCGAAATATGAATGTTGACATGATCAAAAAACTAGGAGAAAATGGAGGAGTTATCCAAATCAACTTCGGTAGTACTTTTTTAGATGGTGAGATCGCTAAACTAAGAAACGAACAAAGAGATGAAATGATGAAAATCTTAGAAGAGAAAGGACTTAGCTGGAGAGATGAGGCAGCTAAACCAGTAATGGAGCAATTTGCTAAAGACAATCCATCGCTTTATTCTGATGTAGAAAAAGTTGCAGATCATATAGACGCAGTTGTAGAGGCAGCAGGTATAAATCACGTAGGCTTAGGGTCAGATTATGATGGTGTAGGTGACTCTCTACCGACAGGTCTTAAAGATGTATCACAATATCCTAACCTCATAGCTGAGTTGCTCAAACGGGGTTACAGTGAGACCGATATAGAAAAGATTTGCTACAAGAATGTATTTAGGGTTTGGTCAGAAGTAGAGCAGATTGCTGCGTCTATGAACTAGAATATAGAATGAGTAAAATGAAAATAAACAGACTAATGACAAATATCTGTTCTGATAATTTGTCAGAAAGCAGAGATTTTTATTCGAAGCTATTTGACTTTAAAGTAGACTTTGATAGTGATTGGTTCGTTCATCTCATTTCCCAAGATAGACAGCTCGAACTTGGTATTATAGATCGCAAGAATGATCTAGTCCCGAAAGCTTATCAAAATGCTCCAAATGGTTTTTATATAACACTAGTAGTAGAAAATGCTGATGATATTTTTGAGCATGCTAAAAAAGAGAACTTTGAAATAGTTGAGCCTCCAACTGATACTTCTTACGGACAAAGAAGATTGCTGCTCAAAGACCCAAGTGGAGTCTTAGTTGATGTATCTTCACTGATCTAGTGTGAAAGATATTTTAAGTTTAATCCTACTTAGTTTGATTTGGGGTACTTCGTTTATTCTAATTAAGAAAAGCTTGCTTGCTTTTGACTTTGTAGAATTAGGCGCCTTGAGAGTAGGGATATCCACATTTGCATTTTTACCTTGGGTAATTAAGATCTGGAAAGATGTCGATTGGTCAAAACTTAAATATTTTTTCATAGTAGGTATAACAGGGTCTGGTCTTCCATCATTTCTTTATGCAATTGCGGAGACAGAAATTTCTTCTGCTACTGCTGGTATCCTCAATGGATTATCGCCTGTGTTCACTTTTATAGTTGGGATACTTTTTTTTAAATCTATTTTTTCGTGGAATAAATTATTAGGAGTTATCCTAGGGCTAGTAGGTGCATCTACACTAATTATAGTCGGTAATAACGCTGCTATTGGTGGGAATCCTTATTATGGCGTTTTTATAGTTGTAGCTACTATCTGTTACGCTTTTAATGCTAATACGGTCAAACAAATATTTCAGGATACTGATCCTGTGCATGTTGCAGCAATTAGTTTTTTTACTGTCGGTATTCCATTCATTGTTTACTCATTAGTTTCTGACATTCCTTATAAGGTTATGAATCATCCTGATGGCCTCATATCCTTTGGGGCTATTTTATTACTTGCGTTGGTCGGAACAGTATTCTCTGTATTATTCTTTTATAAACTTATCCAAAGCACTAGTGCAGTATTTGCTTCATCCGTAGCATATACAATTCCTATAGTCGCACTTGGTTGGGGCTATTTGGATAATGAGGCAATCACTTTATATCATTTTATAGGTTTAGGGTTTATCTTATTAGGTGTTTATAATTTGAAAGGGAAGTAATTATGCTACAGAGACTGCCAGGCTTATATATTACGCAAACTAATTCTAGAGGTAGAGGAGTATTCTGCGCACATGATATATCAAAAGGGGATCTTATAGAAATCTGCCCAATGCTAATTTTAGAGAAAAAGGAACTCAAGACCATTCACAAGACTAGTCTACATGACTATTATTTTCTATGGGGTGAGAAGCAAGATACACCAGCAATAGCTTTAGGTAATGGCTCTATATACAATCATAAGACTAAACCTAATGCAGATTTTATTTTAGACTTTGAGGATGAGACTATTGAAATCATTGCAATTAAAAATATAAGCGCAGGGAAAGAGATTACCATAAATTATCATGGCGAGCCTGGAAATAATAAAGAACTCTGGTTCATTGAAAAATGAAAATATCCTTGTTATAGTTTACCTTGAAAAGTAAAGAATAAAAAATGAAAGTCCATTTAGCAATAATTTTTTCCATAGTATTTAGCATTCCATGCTTTGCACAATTTGGAGACCTAGGAGATATCGACAAAGGTTATAGAGATGAAATAATATCCTTAGCCCGTAAGCCCGTAGTTAAGCAAGCTTTTGATTATATACTTGCAGAAGATGATCAAACTATAAAAAATCTCATTACGCTTACAGAGATTCCTGCTCCACCTTTTAAGGAAGATGAACGAGGAATTGCTTTCAGTAAGATGTTTAAAGATCTTGGTCTAGATTCTGTATGGATCGATGAGGTAGGAAATGTTTTAGCAATAAGAAAAGGAAAAACTGGAACCAAAACTATTGCCTTAGATGCACATTTAGATACCGTTTTCCCAGAAGGGACAGATGTTACAGTGAGGATAAGTGGTGACACCTTATTTGCTCCTGGAATAAGTGACGATACAAAAGGCTTAGCCAATTTGCTAACAGTTATAAAAACGCTAAACGTAAATAATATCCAAACAGATCATGATATCCTGTTCGTAGGGAGTGTAGGAGAAGAAGGGCTAGGAGATTTAAGAGGGGTCAAGCACCTATTTAGAGAAGGTGGACCTAAGATTGATTCTTGGATAGCTATTGATGGAGGGCAAATCGGTAGAGTCAATAACAAAGGTCTAGGATCACATCGATACAGGGTTACTTTTAAAGGGCCTGGTGGGCATTCTTGGGGAGCTTTTGGACTCGCTAACCCACACCATGCACTTGGCAAAGCAATCAGTTTATTTGTGGCTGAAGCAGATAAGTTTACAAGTTATGGAGCTAGGACTAGTTACAATGTAGGTGTAATCGGAGGAGGTACTTCTGTCAATTCGATTCCTTTTGAATCTTCGATGGAGATAGATATGAGATCAGAGAGCCCTGCGCGCTTAGACAGTATAGATGCTATTCTCCAAACTGCTGTACAAGAAGCATTAGCTTATCAAAATAAGCTCTCAAGAATAGGTGAAAAGTTAACCGTAGATGTAGACCAGATCGGGAACCGCCCATCTGGAGAATTATCTGAGTCTCTTCCACTTATCCAAAGGACTATGGCTTGCACCGCTTTATTTGGCAAGAGACCTAGACTAACTCGAGGATCTACTAATTCTAATATTCCTATCTCTATGGGGATCCCAGCTGTGACTATTGGTCGTGGAGGAGTCGGTGCTAATGCTCATTCGCTAGATGAGTGGTGGGTTAATAAAGAAGGACACAAGGCTGTGCAGTTTACGCTTTTACTTTTGCTTAGTGAGGCTGGGATTGCAGAGTAAGTAATTAAGCATTACTTGTGGACATCTTTGTATTTACCCTTTTCAAGGAAAATCTTGCTGCAAGTGCTTCAAAATTAGTAATCTTAAAATCCTTGAATCTTATAAATCTTAGTTCAGACAGCTATGTTTCTAAGCATGCAAACTTTCATTTAGCTCAATCAATTTCGTATTTGGTCTAGCTATGAGTTTACCAGTGTTAGAGTCTTGTAGATATAACATATAAGATTTACCATCTAGCTCAAAGCCTTTTACCACATTCTCCCCTTCATTGACTTTGTTACCGTCGATATCTACAGGTTCTTTATCAGCATTATACAAGGACACTTTAGCGGCTGCTGTGATGTAGACTCCAGCTGCAACTGTACAACCGTCGCCTAGTGATATGCCAGTCCCAGCATTTGCACCAAGCAAACATTTTTCTCCAATAGAGATTACGTTTTTATTTCCTCCAGATAAGGTACCCATGATAGATGCTCCTCCTCCAATATCAGAGTTTGCACCTACAACCACTCCTCCTGAAACACGACCCTCAATCATGGCATTACCCAAAGTACCTGCATTAAAATTTACATACCCTGCTGGCATGACCGTAGTTCCTGGACTTAAATGCGCACCTAACCGAACCTTTGCTCCTGATACTACTCTGACTCCTTCTGGTATGTGGAAGTTAACCATGTAAGGAAACTTATCTACATGACTTACTACTAACTCCTCGCCTTTAAAAGTCCACTTGATTCGTTCTGCTGCTAAATCTTCTGGCAGGACTGGACCTTTGTTGGTCCATGCAACATTATTCATCTTACCGAATATGCCACTACAATTTATTCCATGAGGCTTGACGAGTAATTGACTCAAGCATTGTGTTTTAAAGTAACCTTCTTCAGGATCTTCAACTCCTTGATCTTTGTCGAATAAAAAGTAAGCTAGTACATCGGTGTCTGCATACCCTTCGACCTCAGTGTGGTTTTCCTTTAGTTGATTGAGTACATCAATATTAGGATGAGACTTGCCGTCATTAAAGAATGCTTCAAACTTACCTAAAGCTTGACTTACTTGATCAGCAGATAGAGTTGCGTATCCATTTTGATTACCTGAGTAACCTACTACATCCTGTATAACTGCAGCAGTCCCATAAGATCCTTCCCAATTAATTAATGGGTAAAACACTTCAAGCGTTTTATCTCCTTTCCTTTTTCTTATTCCTAACCCAAAGGCCATTGGTCTATGATAATTATCCTTAGCCTCTACATTTGCTACATATTCTTTGAATGATTCTACGGTACTCATAAGTTTATATTTTAAAGGACTGCGAAAATATGTAATCTAATCCTGATGTCCCTAAATTTATAACTGAAACTTATCCGAATGATATCTTGTCTAGCAACTAATAAGAATGAATGAGTAGTTTCGCACTTTATGAATAAGCGCCAGGGTTCGTTCTCTCTAATAGATCCAAAAACATTTCCTTTTTTCTATGGATGGGTCATCATTTTTGCTGGTGCTCTGTGTGTCTTGATGAGTGCACCAGGACAAACTATTGGTGTATCAGCTTTTACTGATAGTTTATTAGATGCTCTTGGTCTAAGCCGTGATCAATTAAGTCTAGCCTATATGGCTGGCACTATGCTCAGTTCAGTTATGTTGACTAGAGCAGGAAAATTTTATGATCAATTTGGTGCAGCGAAAACTGCATTGTTTGCATCTCTAGGCCTTTCTATTGCGCTTTTATATCTAAGCCAAATAGATAAAATATCTAATGCAATTGGCAACAATTCTATTATTCCTATAATTGGAATCTTTTTCGGTTTTATTTTTATTCGATTCTTTGGACAAGGAGTCTTAACGCTCACTGGTCGCACAATGGTTGTCAAGTGGTTCGATGAAAGAAGAGGTCTGGCAGTTGGCATATTAAGTATGGTCACGGCTTATGGATTTTCTATTGCACCAGTAGTATTTGATCATTTAATAAATCAGGGAAACTGGTCTACTGCATGGATTAAAATAGCTGTTGTTTCAGGCCTTATTTTTCCACTAGTTGTTATACTATTCTTTAAAGATTCTCCTGAAAAGTATGGTCTGCAACCTGATAGCTTCTCAGAAAAATCTGTGACAAAGAATAAACCCGTAAGGTTTCCTGTATACAAAGACTTTACACTAAATGAAGCTCGCAAAACTTTAAGCCTTTGGGTATTTGCAGGGTTAGCAGCTATGTTTGGATTAGTTGTCACAGCATTTTCGTTTCATGTTGTATCATTCTTTGCAGAACAAGGTTACACTCGAACAGAAGCAATCAATATTTTTCAACCAATTGCAATTGTTGCTATCATCTCAACATTTGTCTTCAGCTACATAAGTGATTTTATACGTCTAAAATACATTGCCATTCTATTTGGATGCACTTGTCTTCTTACCATGTATGGAATGATTAATTTAAGTGCTCGTGGTTTGAATTATTGGTTATTGGTAATCAGTTATGGATGTTCATCTGGCATACACGTATTGATCATGACTGTGTTTATGCCAAGGTTTTTTGGAAAGAAACATTTAGGAGCTATTACTGGTCAGGCCATGACAATTGTAGTCTTCTGTAGCGCAATTGGGCCAATACTATTTAGCTTATCTCTTAGCAAAACAAATAGTTACGAATTAGCAGGCCTAATATGTGGAATGAATTTCTTTTTGCTATTGGTAGCTTCACTATTTACTCACAACCCTCAGAGAAGTTTAGCGCCAAAAAACAACTAATCGTTAGCATTTTGGAATAAACAATCCATTTTTCTATTTACACTTTTATTTATTTTTGCACCCTAAATAATTATTCATGGGAAGAGCATTTGAATTTAGAAAGGCACGTAAAATGAAACGATGGTCCAAGATGGCCAAAGTATTCAGTCGATTAGGGAAAGATATCGTAGTAGCAATTAAAGATGGAGGACCAGACCCCGAATCCAACTCTAAACTAAGAGCCGTCATGCAAAATTGTAGAGCTGCCAATATGCCTAAGGATATTATCGAAAGGGCTATCAAAAAAGCTAAAGACAAAGATACTTCTAATTATAAGGAGGTCATTTTTGAAGGGTATGCACCTCATGGTGTTGCCATATTAGTAGAGACGATGACTGATAATAATCAGCGGACAGTAGCAAATGTCAGAAGCTACTTCAATAAACTAAATGGTAGTTTAGGTACTTCTGGTTCGGTGACTTTTATGTTTGACAAAACTTGTCACTTTAAAGTAGCCAAAGGAGAGCTTGATCCTGAAGAATTAGAATTAGAGATGATCGATCATGGTGTAGAAGAAGTTTTCGTAGAAGATGAAACTATTGTTATGTATGGACCATTCGAGAGCTTTGGTTCGATGCAAAAAGCATTGGAAGAACAAGGGATAGAAATAGTTTCGTCAGGCTTTGAAAGAATACCTAATGTTCCTACAAAGTCATTATCAGAAGAGCAAACCGCTGAAGTAGAAAAACTACTAGAGAAAATAGAAGAGGATGATGACGTACAGCAGGTTTATCACACTATGGGGTAATATTTTTCTCCATCCTATTATGGTTAGCTACGAATCCATATTCTTGTTTAAGATTAGATTCATTAAGTTTTGTTACTTCAAAACCTAATCGATCATACAATGCTTGTGCTCGAGGGTTTAATAGTGATACATCAAGCACAAAACATCCATTGGTTTCAATCTCAGCGTTAGCCATTAGATACTCTATTAAAGCTTGCCCATATCCCTTACTTCTACTTTTCTCATCTATACCAAGATGAGCTATTGCTATTTCTTTTTTCTTGGGGAGTTTAATTAGTTGCTCTACCCTTAATCCTCTGCCCATAATTTTAAATGCACCAAGCTTATAAAATTTTAAAATCTTACGAGAATCATGCAGGGTAAATGAACTTGCTTTTTTTGAAGTAAAAGCAGTGCCTAATCCAATTAATCTATCATCATGGATCGCAGCTATGTGATTGTCATAACTAAATTCTCCTCCTTTAGTTAGAAATGCAAACTTCAAGAAATCTATCGCAGTTATCTTCCCGTTGTTAAACACATAATCAAACGTAGTAGGACCAGAAGAATAAATCAGTGGAATTGCTGCATCTACATCAGAAGGAATGCAAGGTCTAAATTTAAGCTCAGAGAGAGAATCCATAGTTGAACTAAAGATAACATGCTACAACCCCCAACCATATTTATCCCAATCTTCTTTGTAATCAACATCAGATAGTTCTGGTAATAAATCGAAGGTTTTATCTGCTGCTTCGATTCGTTCTATGGTTTGGCTGCATACAGTAGCTGTACTCCATTTGATTTCATTAAAGACATCTGCATTCAAATCCTTCATGCCTAGCAGATAATATCCTCCATCTTTAGAAGGCCCGATTACATAATCGTGTACATCAAGTTGTTTATAAGCACTTGATATAATCATAAGATCTAGTTGTGGACAATCACTTCCAATAATTAAGACTTTCTCATGATTTGCCAGCACATCTTTAAACGCGTTAGACATCCGTTCACCAAGATTACCATCAGATTGTAATCTTTTATTAAAGTACGTTTGTTCCCATTCATCATCCAAAATCTCACCACTGTAGTAGAGATATCTTTTTGCATTAACTAGTAGAGAAACTGTCCGTGTATAAGCAAGCAAGGACTTGTAGATTTCTAGAGCCTTTTCATCTCCTACGTCTTTTGCAAGTCTAGTTTTAGCATTACCTGCAACAGGATTCTTTATAAAAATTATTATAGCATTCAAGCGGCTACTCTGTTTCTGCCTTATCTTTTCCCTTTTTCCCTTCTTCTGCTTTTCTGAGCTCGGTACCTTCATTAATCACTTTAGATATTGCTGAGTATGGACCTGCAATAATCTCTGCCCCTTCTGATAAGTCGCTAGTGATCTGGATATATTCGTCATCTTGAATACCTACCGCTACTGGTACCATACGAGCTGTATCTGCCTCATAAACAAAGACTACTTCTTCCATTTTCTCTTCACCATCTTCTTCCTCATTTGTGTCTCTTATTGTTACTGCTTGTATAGGTATGGTGAGTACTCCTTCTTCTTTGTTAGTATATATTTCTACTGATGCAGACATACCAGGTCTAAATGGGTATCGATTAGCAGCATTAACTATGTTAGCATAAGATTCTGCATTGACTCTAATCTTGACTATGAAGTTAGTGACCTGATCAGTATTTAAAGTAACCGCACCTACAGAAGAGGATGCATTAGCAGCAGAGTTAGCAATCTCTGTTACGTTACCTTTAAACTTGGTGTCTATGTAAGCATCAACTTCTATGTCCACCTCATCTCCCACTGCTACTTTTAGGATATCATTTTCACTTACTTCTACTTGTACCTCCATCGCATTAAGATTTGCAATACGCATCATCTCTGTACCTGTCATCTGTATTGTACCTACCACTCTCTCTCCTTGCTCCACCGATAAGCTCGACACTATCCCACTTGACGGTGCTTTGATGGTAGTTCTGTTAAGGCTAGTTTTTAATTCCTTAAGTCCAGCTTCAGAGCTCTTGATCTGAAACTCTGCTCCTTTAGCACTCTGCTCTGATGATTTAAGTGATGCTTCGGCTGCTTTATAATTTGCCTGTAATGCCTGAAGGTTGACTTCTGATTGTTCAAACTCTACTTGAGAAATTACTCCGTCGTCCTTAAGCTTTGCATTTCGCTCATGCACTTTTTGAGCATTAAGCAGATTTGCGTAGATCTGTTCTTTCTGAGCAACAGAGTTCTCTATCATCGCTCTAGAATTAGCTAAGGAGGATTTAGTAGAATTTAGACTAGCTTCCCCTCTCTCTACAGCAGATAAATATGCCTCAGGATCTATCTTCGCCAATACCTGACCAGCTACTACTGAGTCGCCTTCTTCAACAAGCAATTTTACAATCTCACCTGACACATCAGAACTTATTTTCACTTCTGTCTCTGGGAATATTCTTCCACTTGCGGTAACCGTCTCATTAATGGTTCGCTTGGTTACTTTCTCGGTAGTTACTTCCTCTCCAGTCGGTTCCTGACCACTTTTCCATATTAGGTATGCTACTAATGCTCCGATAATAAGCAGCAGTGCAAGTATTAACCATTTTCTACTTTTCTTTTTTGGTTTTGTCATAGCGTCTTAAAAGTAATTAATCCAAAGTAATTGTCTTGCCCATATAGAAATCAACAATTTTACTCCTAAACAGGTAGTCATATTTTGAAATGATATAGTTGACTTTACTGCTTTCGTATTGATTCTTGGCATTTACATATTCAAAAGTATTGATTGCTCCAAGATTAAATCTCTTTTCGGCATTATCAAAAGCTGCCTTCCTTGCTTCTACAGTTGTTTCTGAAGCTTGCAAAGCTCTCTTAGCGGCACGTGCGTCAGAAAGAGATTGTTGTACATTGGTTCGTAAGGTTTGATAGAGTTGCTCATTCTGAGCTTCTGTGTTTAGTACATTTAACTCTGCACGCTGCACATTTGCCTTTGCACTATAATTATCATAGATAGGTATGTTAGCTCCTAATCCAATACCATATCTTAAGTTATTATCAAGTTGAGCAAAATAGGATTGCTCTAAAAAATTCCTATTAGAATGTGCAGAATTTAAATTACCATTAGCAAAAACTGATGGGTATTTTCCTGTATTAGCAATCTCTACGCCGACTTCTGCACTTTTTAATCTTGCTTCACCAGCGATAATATTAGGTTGATGTAGTAATGCATTCCTATAGACTTCACTAAAAGTCAATTGATCTGGATCTGTTTCAACAAATACTGTTTCAGGTGGTGGCACTAATGAAATTTCTCTCTCTACATCAAGATTCATTAGCTGTTTTAGGTTCATGATTGCAATAGCCAAATTATTTTCTGCTGTAACAATCAGCTGTTCGTCATTTGACATTTGGGCTACTATATCCAATCGATCATTTCTAGGTCTTGAACCTGCTTGTATTAACTTATCTATTTGTGTGAGTTGCTCCTTAGTAAGATCAAGACTATTCTGGACGATAGTTAAATTTTCACTTGCAAAAAGTGCATTTAAATAAGAGGTACCTACATTAAGTGCAATGTCTCTCTTTGCTTGCTCTACATCTTTTGATGCAGCATCTAAGTCTAGTTGACTTTGGTCTATACTTTTGTTAATTCTCCCAGCATTCCATAAAAGAACACCTGAACTCAAACCATAATTTGTAGAGAAAATTGATTCCGTTAAAAAATCCTGAGTTGTTATATCTATAGATCTACCAAAATTGATTCCCATATTCGCCGAGCCGCTAAGGCTAGGATAACGAGCAGCTTCATTTTGCTTCTTATTTACTTGTTGCAAGTCAACACCATAAGTGGCTTGCTTTATATTTATGGAATTCTCCCATGCATAATTAATACATCGTTGTAAATCCCATGCTTCTTGACTGTGTGCTGCAAGTTTAGTCAATAGAAAAACGGTGAGTAATAACCCTCTTATCATTTGCTTAAAGTTTAGAATATCAATTTAACTACGGATTTCCCTTAAAGTCAATTAATTCTATGAATGGTAAAATTATATAGATTAAACCGTAAATAAGAGTCTGAAGATATGGAAATCGCCTATTGAAAAGGGTGAAAATTGAAATTAAACTAGATTAGTTGTTTTAGTTATTTCTATTAGAGTTGAGATTAGCTAGACCTATTAGTCGATCATACCTTGATCCAAACTCAGAGTAATAGACGAGCACAGAATAATCGTTTTCCGTCTCCTCCCAAGATCCTTCTAATGCATCAAAACTTACACCTCGGCTATCTTCTAGTACATACATGTAATCGTAGAAACCTTCTTTGAGTACTCCTTCACCTACATAGATTTGATTTTGGCTATCAAAGTTCATTTTAAATTCATCCTTTAGCTTCCAGTCTGTAAACTTACCAACCACATATACATCACCTTCATATAACTCTTGTCGTAGGTCTAACGCGAAAATTGCATTAAAGTACTCTGCCGTAACTACATCATTATCATCATCTCTAGTTTCTATGACATAGTTGCCATTTAGGTCATTATAAGTATGGTAGTACTTATTTGCTCTACTTTCATCTAATTCTAGCAGGACGTCGATACCATCTTGATTTATATCTATAGAGTGAACTCGCTCTCCCGTATATCTTTTACTTCTGCACTCGAATATTCTAAATTCCTTTAATGCAGGGAAGTTTAATCTATCCATATAGTTAAACTTCATGAGCTCTCCTGTAATAAACTTAGGTGTGATGCCCGTAAGCATGTTATCCCATCGCCCATTTTGCATAACCTTAACCTCGATTTCATTTTTAGGATTCCTAATAGTCGCATTCCTATAATCTACATCGAAGGTGAGTTCATGATGGGACTTAATCTTAGAAACCGAACTTGGTCTAACCATATCTGCAATAACCGTCACTATAGGTTCCACTACCATAAATCTCCTAGTAATCGCAAGAGTTTTATCGTACTCGTTTTCATATACTTTGAGCAAATAGTTGCCTGATAAATTCCATCTTACTTCTTCGTTAGGTAGGACAAGTTCGTAATGTGTATAATCCTGAAAAGTTCCTTCCGAAAAATCAATATCTTCTATGTCTTCTGAGTTAAACCCATCTAGATATTCTATCTCTTCTATATCGCTTGGGTTCCAGTCTTTATCACAATGGATAATCTCATAGATATATTCCTTATCGACACCTTCTAAATCATCAAATGATAACATCAATCTACCAGAAGAATTTAGATCAATAATCGGCATAGATGTAGACAAACCTCGGTGATGGAATTTTACGCTTTTGATATAATCTAAATAGATTTCATCCTCAAAAACAAGCCTTTCATCCTGCCCATTTAATACAAATGGAAGAAATAGTGCTAAAAAAATTAAATTGTGAATCTTGAAACGATGCATCATATATTAAACTTAATAATTCTTATAAAGAGAACATCATTTTTTCTTTTTAGGGTTTGTTTAACGTTAACGACTTTTTTTTGTTTCTTTAAAAATAGAGAAGACATTTTAATTTTCTAAAAGATTAAAATGTAACAAGGTAAAGAGTATATTCGCGAACTTATTTTATAAAAACCAACTCATGAACACAGCTGATAAAAAAGAATTCTTTGCATTCTTAAATAAATGGTTTAAGATTTACCCAGAATCTATAGTTACTCACGAAAAACCACAAGTAGAAGCTGCTGAAGTCATAGAAACTAAGACTTCCTAATTACCAATAATATTTTACCTTTTACCACTTCATTGTGGTAATCATTATTTGTTAACTCCAATCGTACCAAACTTGGTCTGGTTTGCTAGTCCACTTATTGTCCTTGATTCTGAATCGCCAAGGCCAGTTAGAGCATTCTGCAACGCTACGTCCCATCCCAACTCTAGGCCCTTCAATTATTTGAGGTGTTTCAACGGCTACCCCACGATCTTCTATCCACAGGTCATCCTTTTTAGATAATAATGAGATGGCATTTTGCTCCTTCGTAATATTCATTGCTCTGGTAAATTTTCCAGGGCCATTTACCATTTCTTTTTTCACCTTTTTTAGGTTCCTTCTTGTCATCATGTGATCAACTCCATCTACAGGCTCTACAGCTCTAATTAAAACTGCATGAGCAATACCTTCTGGACCAGTTACGACATTAAATAAGTTGTGAATACCATAGCAGATATAAACATATGATGTCCCTCCTATCATGAACATGGTACTTGTCCGTTCTGTTAGCTTGTTTTGATAAGCATGGCATCCTTTGTCATCTGGAGCTCTGTATGCTTCTGTTTCTACAATTACCCCAGATGTACGGATTCCATCTTTATAAGAGACTAAGTATTTGCCAAGCAAGTCTTTTGCGATTTGCACTACATCTTCTCTGATAAAAAACTCCCTCTGCAGCAGTGCAGCCATTACCTACCAGAATAGTTAGGTGCCTCTTTGGTGATAGCGATATTATGAGGATGGCTTTCTTTAATTCCTGAATTAGATATTCTTACTAACTCTGTACCCTGCAAACTTTCGATAGCACCAGCACCGCAATATCCCATACCTGATCTTAGTCCACCTGTATACTGCACCATTACTTCCGCAACTGATCCTTTGTAAGGTACTCTTCCTTCTATTCCTTCTGGTACTAGTTTTTTAATATCGTCTTCTGCGTCTTGGAAGTAGCGATCTTTAGAGCCTAGTTTCATAGACCCGAGCGAACCCATACCTCTATAAACTTTAAACTTTCGACCTTGGAATAGGACTGTCTCTCCTGGTGCTTCCTCAGTACCTGCAAATAGTGATCCTGCCATAATTGTACTTGCTCCTGCCGCAATCGCTTTAGCAATGTCTCCAGTATATCTAATCCCACCATCTCCGATTATCGGAATATCTGTACCTACAACTCCTTTAGCTGCTCTCATGATAGCAGTAAGCTGAGGCACCCCTACACCAGCTACTATCCTTGTTGTACAAATACTACCAGGGCCTACTCCTACTTTGATACCATCTACACCACAATCGGCAAGCGCTTTAGCACCTTCTGCAGTAGCAACATTACCACCTACGATCTGGACATCAGAGAATTGTTTTTTTAGGCTTTTTACCGTGTCCAACACAAACTGCGAATGACCATGTGCTGTATCCACAAAAATTACGTCTACATCTACAGCTTGTAAAGCCTTTACCCGCTCTACTGTATCTTTTGTAACACCTACAGCTGCCCCAACTCTGAGTCTACCTTTATCATCTTTGCATGATAGCGGATAACTCTCTACTTTCAGAATATCCTTATAAGTAATCAATCCTACTAGTGTATTTTCTTTGTCTACCACTGGTAGTTTTTCGATCTTATAATTTTGGAGTATATCTCTTGCTTTCTCGAGGGTTGTCCCCTCGGGAGCAGTGATGAGATTTTCTTTAGTCATCAACTCACTTACTGGCTGATTATAATCGGTTTCGAATCTCAGATCTCGATTGGTGAGTATACCTATCAACTTATTATTATCATCTATTACTGGAATACCTCCGATTTTGTACTCTTTCATGAGTTTGAGGGCATCTTTAAGTAACGATTCTTTGCTAAGTGTGACTGGATCGATAATCATTCCACTTTCTGATCTCTTGACACTCCTAACTTCATCAGCTTGAGCTTGGATAGACATATTTTTATGTATCACTCCTATTCCACCCTGTCGCGCCATTGCTATAGCTAATCTATGTTCAGTTACTGTATCCATTGCAGCAGATACAATAGGAATATTAAGTCTAATTCCGCGAGTTAATTGCGAACTTATATCTACTTCTCTAGGAAGAACATTAGAATATTGAGGAACTAGAAGGACATCGTCGAATGTGAGTGCTTCTCGTAGAATTGAATGGGTAGAATTGTTACTTGATTCCATGCGCAAAAATAAGGATATATTTTTTAATGTGTTGAATAGCAATACTCATAGATTATTTATTTCTTTAACCACAGATGGAGATATTTTCTGACGAATATTTTATGCACAAAGCTTATCAAGAAGCTGAGAAAGCGCTTGAAATCGGAGAGGTGCCTGTGGGGGCTATTATCGTGTGCAATGAGACAGTAATAGCTAGAGCGCATAACCAGATAGAAATGCTTAATGATGTAACTGCTCATGCAGAGATATTAGCTATCACAGCAGCTGCTAATTATCTATCAGCAAAATACCTTAATGACTGTACGCTCTACGTTACTCTGGAACCATGTTGCATGTGCGCTGGTGCTCTTAAATGGTCCCAAATCGGAAAGCTAGTATATGGAGCTGCAGATGATAAAAATGGATTTATGAAACATGGTAAAGACATGCTGCATCCAAAAACTAGGGTCGCTTTTGGCCTTTTACAAGATAAATGCAAAGGAATATTGACAGACTTCTTTAAAACTAAGCGGTAGTCTAGGAGGTTAAGAATCTTTTAATTTTTTAACCAAAGCTTTGCCATCTATTAAAGTACTCTTAAGAAATTAGATTGCCTGTCGCTATTATTTTATTTTAGAAGTATATAATTTTTGTTCTATGGATAGCTTCAAATTATTGATAATACTTGTCATCGGATTAATGAGCTTTAGCTCATGCAATAAAAATCTACACTACTTCACCGAAAGAATGCAAAACGAGTATGATTGGGAAGAAAGAGAATTAAAGCAGATTCAATTTTACCTATCTGAAGACATAGTCCTAACAAGATCTAGAAGAGGTGGAAAAACCCGAATTAAAGATGGCAAAATCCAAGTAAAGGATAACAGCAACGTAGAAGAAATCAAATTTAAAAAAGGAACTCCAGGTACAGTCATTTTTTCCCCAAAGACGGATCGTGTAGCAGTAAGTTTTGAGTCAGGAGCTGATAAATTTTTGATGTTTGGACCAAATAAAAAAGCTAATGGTAGATTCGTTCTACTTGCTAAGGATTGGGATAGGAATATAGGACAGATTACTTACGATGGTAAAACTTACAATACTACATCTGAAAGTGCTTATGCTGCATTGCTGGTACAATTAAAAGGAAGTGGCGAGGTCGTATATAAATCAAGAAGTGCTGATGGGCGTAAAGTCAGGAACAGAAATTAAACTTAAGAATTAACGCCTTGGAGCATAGGTACAAATCTATAAACCCCATGCTCTTCTTTAATTAGCTCATCACCCTGCTTGGTGATTTTGTACATTTTTTTGTTATCTCCACTTCCTGCAGGTACGACCATAATTCCCCCATCTTTAAGTTGACTAAATAATGAAGTAGGAATTTCCATGGCGCCACAGGTGATTATAATCTTATCAAAAGGAGCAAATTTCTGAGCCCCTTTAAAACCGTCACCAAATAGTGTTCTGATTTTAGTAAAGCCAATCTGCCTAAGTAGTTTGTATGTTTTTTCAAAGAGTACTTTCTGACGTTCTATAGTATATACTTTGGCGCCTAAGAAGGAAAGAATACATGCTTGAAAACCTGACCCAGTACCTATCTCTAGTATCTTATCACCTGCTTCTACTTCAAGCAGAGTAGTTTGCATAGCTACAGTATATGGTTGCGATATAGTCTGCCCTACTTCGATAGGGAAAGCAGCATCCTTATAAGCCCACTGAAAAAAAGCTTCATCTAAAAAGTAGTGTCTAGGAATACTAAGGAAAGCATTTAAGATAGCTTGATCTTTGATGCCCTTGGTTCTTAAATCAACTACTAACTTGGTTCTTAATCCTCTATGAATGTGTTTATCAACAAACGTACGCATACTCTACATATTACAAATAATAAATATACGTAAGTTGTTGAAAATAAGTGCAATAATTAATGTATTAAATATTATTTTTATATTTTGAATAAATATTTTCTCAAAAATTTAGGATACTAAGGACATGACTAACATTAAATTCGGTACAGACGGCTGGAGAGCCATTATTGCAAAAGAATACACAGTAGAAAATGTTAAAAGGATTTCTGAAGCAACTGCACGGTGGATGCTCCATAAAAAGATGACTCAAGTTGTGATTGGTTACGACTGTAGATTCGGAGGAAAAATGTTTAGTGAGACAGCGGCATGTGTTTTTGGCAACTTCGGAATCAAAGTATTAATGTCTGAGGAGTTTGTATCGACTCCTATGGTATCGCTAGGGGTAGTGCAAACTAAGTCAGATCTAGGAGTAGTAATTACCGCCTCACACAATCCACCATCTTACAATGGCTTTAAATTAAAATCTTCCTTTGGCGGACCTACAATTCCATCAGATATAGCTGAGGTAGAATCACTGATTCCACAGGACAGTATGAGTGGTTTACCGACTATTGCTGAACTTAAAGAAGGTGAACTGCTCTCTTACATTGATATGGAGCAGATGTACATTGATCACGTTGAGAAGAACTTTGATCTTGATACAATGCGGAATTCAGATGTAGGCTTAGCTTATGATGCGATGTGGGGGGCAGGACAAAATGTAATAAGAAGACTTTTCCCGAAGGCTACCTTATTACACTGTGGACATAATCCCTCCTTTATGGGTCAAGCACCAGAACCAATCGCCCGTAATTTGCAAGAGCTATCTAATGTCCTCAGAAAGAATAAAGATCTCACAGTAGGACTTGCTAACGATGGAGATGCAGACAGGATAGGGATGTTTGATGGAGATGGAAATTTTGTAGATTCTCATCACTTGTTGCTATTGCTCCTAATCTACCAGCATAAGCATAAAAATCTAGACGGTAAGGTAGTAATCACTTTCTCTGTAGTAGATAAGATGAAGAGACTAGCAGAAAAATTTGGATTAGAAGTAGAAGTAACTAAAATCGGCTTTAAATATATCGCTGAGATAATGATCAATGAAGATGTAGTCGTAGGTGGTGAAGAATCAGGAGGACTTGCCGTGAAGGGGCATATTCCTGAGAGAGATGGAATCTGGGTCGGTCTTATGATAATGGAGTTCATGGCAAAGACTGGTAAGAGTCTAAAGGAACTTGTGCAAGAAATATATGACCTAGTAGGTCCGTTCTCGTTTGATAGAGACGATCTACATATCTCTGAAGAGCTCAAGCAATCTATCGTTAGTAAATGTAAAGCTGGAGAAATCAAGAACATAGGAGACCGCAACGTGATTAACACAGAAACAATAGATGGTTATAAATTTTATCTAAGTGACTCAGAGTGGGTTATGGTAAGGCCATCAGGTACTGAACCTGTGTTAAGAGTATATGCCCAAGCACCCACTGCAGAAGGCGTTAAAGAGATATTAAGCGCTGCTCATAAATCGTTACAAAGTTAATATGGGTGTTTTCTAATTACTTATTAGGCTTTTGAGCTTTCTAGTGTTTGTCATGATTTTTCAAAAAATCACGCCAAACGCTTCTCTCGTCTTTTGCTGGCAAGCATTTACATACTTGTCTGATAATATTTCATCCTTTTAGGAATCTAGAGTCAACTTTTTATCAGAAATTTTTAATCAGTCGACCTTCTCAAAAGATAATTAATCGAAAATAAATTAGAATCGATCAACGGTAGGAACCTGTCCTATTGGTTTGCTTTGTTCCTGGTCTCTAAACTGATAGTTACCTATGATACCTTGGTGATTTCGTTGGCTATCAAGGATCTCTTCGAACTTAGTACATTCTAACTCATCAGTATAAAAGATATGATCATGAGGAGGAATTAACCCTGCAGCTCCAGCAGATCTTCTGCTATGGTCTAGGTTAGTTTGATTCATGTAAGTCCTTATTTCATTGGACCAATAGGTAAGATTAAACTTGCCGATATTTACGATAGGTGTTCTTGATTTTAATATCTCTTGTGCTAGTCCTGCCAAGTACCTCCTGTTCGTGTTTCTAAGATTATTATTTAGAGATGGCATCGTATACGAACTTAATATCGTAACAGATTTCTCATTATTTACAAATAATCCTGTCAACAAAGTGGGATAATCCTCAAAATATAAAGTATCCGTTCTAATGATTGGTATCTTAGAAAAAACTGCCATCCCAAAGGGGTCAATCCTAATGTTTAGATTGTTATATGGATATGCGTTAGACTGTGTCAAGTAAAAATCAAAGACTTGTGGCCAGTTAGGATCTACTTCTTGAAATGAAATTACATCTGCATTCAAGTTTAATATTGATTTCATGAATACATCATAATTATTTCCAGCTGCAGAAAGATCCACATGAGCTACGCGCAAGTTCACACCTCTATTTTTCTGAGGGAATAAAAACGCTGAATTAGAAGAAGACTTAAGGAAAAGACAAAGTATACCACACGCTATAAAACTAGCGAGCATTAGATTCCTCTCATTGATTATCAAAAAGAACAATCCACCGATAAGATAAGCTAACATAAAGTGGACTGCAAAATCAGCGCCTTGCTGTACTAAGCCCACTGAAGGATTAAAAACGACAAGCAATACCCCACTAATAATAAGACCTATTACTAAGTATTGAACTCCTTGCTTTTTTAAGAAATCACTCAATCTTATCTATTTATCCTAATTATCATTTAGTTGAGCTGCTTTGCTAGCACACAAGATAGCTTCTTATGTGCGATACTACCCTCAGTATTAAAGTATTCTAGCCAAATTACGTAGATACCCATTTTACCTATTGTCCCTTCATCAGTAGTTCCATCCCATATGACGCTACCTTCTTGGCCAAGTATCTCATTGGTGGTTAAGGTGTTAACTAAATGTCCTCTGTCATCAAATACTCTCATATTTAAGACAAATCCTGCAGTCGAAACCCTATACTTTATTTCTAAAATATCATCAAACCCATCTCCATCAGGAGAAAAAGTCTTCTTTTCTAATGAAAACACTGTCTCATCAATTATTTCGGCTGAGAAATTTGAATTTTTGTATCCAGGAGTAGCATACCCAGATTGTTCAGTAGCAGATTGCCAATTTGACTCAATATTAGTTTCTACTTGAGGGTTTACGCGCTCAAGACTCACTCCTTCAGTATCATCAATCCATTGCGAATGATCATCTTCATCATAATCATAACTATCGATTGGGACCTCTAGGCCTTCTAACAATAAACTAACATTACCTCCAGCATTATTCCATGCAGGAAGTTGATGTTCTATCACGTTCTCAGGTATTAGTAACATATATTCTTTACTTAACGCTTCTAGATCAGACGTGATTGCAAGGTACTGAGTAGGTGATAGTATAATATTTGCATTGACTACTGCTGATCTTTCATTATCAGAGTTATAAAGAATCAACCCTGAGAGGTCAAGATACTTACCAGATTTATTATAAAGCTCTACAAAGTCCTCCCCACCTGGATAGGGATCAAATAGGATTTCATTAATTACAATATCGCCTGCTGTTATTGCAGAAGTAACAAACAAGATTTTATCAATAGTAATTTTATTACCAGACAGGTCTTCGATATTATTTATAGAAAGTTGGTATATCGTTCCTTCTATCGCTGTTGTATTAAAATCAATTATAACTTCATTTTCAAACTCTCCAAAAGATGCTTCGATTGGATTTCCAATATCATTGTCCATAAAGTACGTCGAGATATTTAAAGCAGAACTTATCGATACTAACTCGTTAAAAACTAATCTAACCTTAGTAAGATCTAAAAACACAGCAGATACTAACTCAGGAGGCTTAGTGTCGACAAGTACATCTCCAGCATATATGTTATCAAAGAAAAATTTATCCTTCCTTGTTTCAGAATATTTACAAAATATCCCGAAGTAACCATTTGAAATCTCAATTTCGCTTTCTGCAACTTCGAATTCGAGCTGTACAAATTGGTTGCCATCATAAGATGCAAAGAAACTCCAAATCCCATTGTTGCTTCTTATAACCTTCACTTTCGCTTCAGCTGGATCAAATCCTACAGATGACATAGTCCCTTCTCCTAACAGTTCCTCCTCTCCACCTTTCTGACGAAAGAATTTAAGATTATCATCTGAGCCAGATTCTCCAATTTCTAAAAAATAGCCACTGCTTTCTGGCAAATCTTCGGTATCAGCAAATAAATAAACTCTCAGCTGATTAGAAGATGATGGCGCGAAGTCAAGTATGAAATCAAATTGCCATTCAGTGGATTCAGTAAGTGTAATTGGAGTGTAGATTTGCGAAACGCCTTTTTCAAGAGCAAGGAGTTGTAGCTGTCCGTCATCATTGACAATAAAATCATCTAAATCTCCAGACCAATTAGTTAAGTCACTGATATTGATTCCATCAAAGTTTTCTTCTAACTGAGCAGTTAAAAAACATGGTAAAATCAACGTAAAAATTAAAATAAATCTAAAGTGCATTAGTCAAGAATTGCGAATATCTTTGCCGCGTACAAAGTAGCAAAATTAATGAAAGTAGCAGTAGTGGGAGCCACGGGATTAGTAGGTGGTGTCATGCGTGAAGTATTAGAAGAAAGGAATCTTCCTATAACCGAATTTTTACCAGTTGCATCAGAGCGATCAGTAGGTAAAAAGGTAGTCTTTAAAGGTAAAGACTATGAAGTGATCGGCATGCAGACTGCAGTAGATATGAAACCAGAGATTGCATTATTTTCTGCTGGAGGAGGTACATCTAAAGAGTGGGCTCCAAAGTTTGCTAAAAACGGGACCATTGTAATAGATAACTCAAGTGCATGGAGGATGGATCCTACTAAAAAACTAGTAGTACCAGAGATCAATGCAAATCAACTTACTAATGAAGATAAGATCATAGCAAATCCAAACTGCTCGACAATACAGATGGTGGTAGCACTTGCTCCATTGCATAGAGCCTTTAACATTAAGCGATTGGTGATATCTACTTATCAATCATTTACTGGTACTGGAGTGAAAGCAGTGAAGCAATATGAAGCGGAGATGGCAGGCGGGACTATGGGTGATGATAATGCCTACCCACATCCGATTTTTGAAAATTGCTTACCTCATTGCGGTGATTTTTATGAAAATGGATACACCACAGAAGAACTTAAACTAGTACATGAAACAAGAAAGATACTTGGTGATGATAAAATAGCAATTACAGCTACTGCAGTGAGAGTACCTGTCAATGGCGGACACTCTGAATCTGTTAATATTGAGTTTGGGAACAATTTTGAGATGGAAGAAGTTATTAAGTTATTGGAGGATGCTCCAGGAATAACCGTACTAAACGATAATGCAAATAATTCCTACCCAATGCCTCTCTTTGCGAAGAATAAAGATGATGCTTTTGTAGGTAGAATTAGACGCGACGAATCAGTTGAAAATGGATTGAATATTTGGGTAGTTTCTGATAACCTTAGAAAAGGTGCAGCAACTAATGCAGTCCAAATAGCAGAATACTTGGTAGAACAGAACATTGTATAAATCATCAGTTCCATATTAGAACTGAAGTTATACATGCTAAATACGAACAGTTATGAAGACGAAAATTGTCCTTTGGGGAACAAACGAAAAAGACGAGAAACTATTAGTTGCAATAGAACTCGAACCTAATGATAATAAGATCAAGATCTATACCTTCCCTGAAGCTATAGCTACTGAGGAATTTTATAATCAGATGATGAATCTATGGCGTGCTGGCAATAACGTGCAGTTTCCAGAAGATCATCAAGTAATCGAAAAGGAACTCTCCATAACTGAAAATATCTTACCTGATACTATCAGAGTAGAAAGAACAGATCTTATCAACAGAGCTAAGACGGAATGGCATTTTGTAGTATTATCTTCTAAGCTACACCAGTCTTACAAAACAGAACTTGAAGATTTTAGAGATAAAGTAGGCAAACTCGAAAGTTATGAATCAGCGATCTGGGATGAGATGAAAGAGTTTTGGAATAAGATCCAAGCTCAGGCTAGAGAGAAGAACTTATTCAGAGGTCATGCTGAAGAATTAAGAGAGATAACAAACGGAATATTTGACTCTTTGAAAGCTTTGAAAAAAGCAATGAACAAAGAGTTTGAAGACATTTCTAAAAATAACTCTAGTCAGTTTTTTACAATTCTAGAAAAAATCGAAGATCGCATAGAAAAAGGTCTTGGTCTCCAACCAATATTCAACGAACTAAAATCCATACAGACAGATTTTAAAAACTCTGATCTCACTAAAACAGACAGATCTAAGGTTTGGAAAAGATTAGATGGTGCATTTAAAAAAGTAAAAGAGAAGAAGTTTGGTTCTTCTGCTCCTGCTAAGTCAGGTTATGAAAGAGCTAATAGAAGATATGATGGTTTGTTATCTGCCATTGGCAAGATGCAAAGTTCTATCGATAGAGACAAAAGAGATATGACCTTCCAAAACAAAAGGATTGAAACTACTGATGGTCAGTTAGAGATGCAAATCAGACAAGCTAAGATGAAAATGATCGAAGAGCGTGTAAGATCTAAAGAGGAGAAATTGGCAGACATGTTGAAAACAAAAGTAGAGCTAGAAGGTAAAATGGAGAAAGAGAAAAAGAGAGAAGAAGAGAAAAAAGTAAAAGCAGAAATAAAGCAACAAGAGTCAAAAGTAAAAGAGAAAATTGCAAAGGATATAGAAGCTAAGAAAGAAGATATGCAAGGAGAAGAAAGTAAACTAGAAAAAGCTGCTGAGCAAATTAAAGAAGCTAAGAAGCCGAAGAAAAAAGTTGCTGTAGCTCCTCCTGTAGCTGATAAGATTCAAGAAGTTAAGGAAGAAATCAAAAGTGCTGAGCCAGAAGAAGAGGAGGTAGTAGCTGAAGCTGCACCTGCAGAAGGAGATGCAGATAGTGATAACAATGGGCTAGGCAAAGCTGCTGCTTTAGCAGGTGGCTTAGGTGGCGTTGCTGCTGTCACTAAAGGAGAAAATATCATAGATGCTATCACTGAGACTATTGGCGAAGCAGTAGAGAACGTTGTAGATACTGTAAAAGCAGTTGCTGAGGTGGTAGAAGATAAAATCGAAGAAGTGGTCGAAGGAATTAAGGAAGATGTAAAGGAAGTAGTGGATGAAAACTCTGAAGCAAAAACTGATACTACCACTAAAGACGATAGTGATGTTGTAGCTGAACAAAATAGTTCACCAGAAAAAACAACCTCTGAAGAAAATCCGTCTTCTGAAGAAGAATAAAATTTACTCAAATCTATAGCACTGATTATCGAATTCTAATTTTCGATAATCAGTTTTTCAGTTAGAATGTTATCTTCTAGAATTACTTGGAGAAGATATGCTCCTGACGGTATTTGCTTTACATTCATTATATGGCTATTAGTTTCTCTAATAGATATATGGTCTGACAATACAAGTTTTCCAGTCAGATCTATCAATTGTAATTTTCCTTGTCCCACACGATCAGCTGTGAAGTTTACGTAAACTCTGTCTTGTGTGGGGTTAGGGAATACAACGAAATCGTGTTCGATAGCAACTTCGTTTGTTGGAGTTGTGAACTCTGAGTTAACAACAGTTATATCACCCGCTTCTGCCTGATCGCCTTCATTAGTAGTTACGATAGCATTGTT
>CALFUQ010000189.1 GCA_937929885.1 uncultured Saprospiraceae bacterium | reverse complement strand
CAAGTGGGACGATCAGGTGTATATCGATGCTTAGTATTTTGGATATAAGTTAGGATTAGACAGTAGAAGGGAAGAGCAAACAACAGTCTAAGCAAAAGTATGCTTATAGTATCAGCGCCATATCGAAAAGCCAACTTAATTAAAATTACTTTACAGCTGAACAAAACCGCACTGCCAAGAATTAGCAAGATGGGAACTAGTGATGAATTTTGATTTTGCGAATTCAGAGTTTTACAATTGTCTACTGCTAAAGTAATTGTAGATCAGCAAGATTTAGAATTAAGATATTAATCAACTACAATCTTAGATGGCAACGGAAATTGGTTATAGGGCTATTTATCAAGTCGTTAGCCTTAAGCTTTTTACTATTTATGAGTTGTTATTGGTCGTCTATTTTAATCAGATAATCGATTTAATAGATAAAAATGAAATCATATCATCGTATTTTGGTTTAATACTCATAGAAGCGTTTTAAAAAGAAAATATAATGGGAGATAAAAAAATAACTGACAGCCAAGATAGTGCTAACTCAATCATAAAGAATCACATGATATGGTCTATGGGAGCAGGATTTATTCCAGTTCCAATTGCTGACTTCTTTGCGGTAAGTGCCATTCAGTTAGATATGATCAGACAATTATGTAAGTTGTATGAAATAGACTTTAAAGAGACAGAAGGAAAGGCTGTGATTACTTCTTTGACTGGAGCAGGGATTGCAAGACTAGGTGCTAGAGCTATCAAGTTTATACCTGGAGTAGGATCTGTGCTAGGTGGGGTCACGTTGGCAGTGCTTTCTGGCGGTTCTACTTATGCGCTTGGAGAAGTATTCAAGAAGCATTTTGAGACTGGCGGGACTTTCTTAGATTTTGATCCTTCCAGATTAAAGAAATATTACGACGAGAAGTTTGAAAAAGGAAAAGAGATGGCACGTGACATCAAAAAGAAGCAAGACAAAAATGAAGATCCTTTTACCAAAGAAGCTGTAGTAGAAAAGTCTGAATCTGTTGAAGAAGTGAAAACTAAAATAAAAGATCCAGTAGCTCAGCTACAAGGCTTAGCTCAGATGAAAGCAAATGGAGATATCACAGCAGAAGAATTTGAGATTCTAAAAAAGAAGGTGCTAGAGAGTTAAAAAGGTAACCGAGCAGCAGGAGTAATATCCTGCTTCGCAAATTCTCCTTTGACATATTTAAAATGTGCTGTCATAGCAATCATCGCAGCATTATCAGTACAGTATTCAAATTTAGGAATGTAAGTATTCCATCCAAGATCTAAGCCCGTATCAGTCAATACTTTCCTAAGCCCGCTATTTGCTGAGACACCTCCCGCAATTGATATTTCTTTAATGCCAGTTTGGGTTGCTGCTTTCTTAAGCTTATTCATTAGGATGCTAATTATCCTTGCTTGCACAGAAGCACAGATATCATTCATATTTTCATCGATGAATTTAGGATTCTCCTTTATGTTATCCCTGATGAAGTATAATATCGCTGTTTTCAAACCACTAAAACTAAAATTAAGGTCATCAACTTTAGGCTCTGGAAATTCAAATTTTGCGGAACCCAGTTTAGCTGCTCGATCGATATGAGGACCTGCAGGATAGGGAAGACCTAACATCTTACCTGTCTTGTCAAATGCTTCACCTGCTGCATCATCAAGCGTTTTGCCAAGTATGTCCATACTCTTGTCTTTATTCACTTTTACAATCTGAGTATGACCACCAGAGACGGTCAGGCAAAGAAATGGAAGCGCTGGAATTGGGTCTTCTATGAAATGAGCCAATACATGAGCCTTCATATGATGAACTTCGATAATAGGAATATTAAGTGCCATTGCCATCGATTTAGCAAAGGATACACCCACAATTAAACTCCCTAAAAGACCAGGGCCTCTTGTAAATGCTATGGCATTAAGGTCGCTTTTGTCTATTCCTGCTTTATCCAATGCAGCTTTTATGACTGGTAAAATACTGATCTGATGCTGCCTAGAAGCTGCTTCTGGGACCACACCGCCATATTTTTCGTGTATTTCTTGTGTGGATACAACATTAGAGCAAATTTTAGCATCTATGATAACAGAGGCAGATGTGTCGTCACAAGAGGACTCTATGGCTAGTATTTTTATACTCATATGGTCACTTATAATGATGAATTAGGTTACGAATGGTATTTATTGTTCTAAGATAAAAGGCTTGAAAGTCAGAACGAAGCTCTTTTGGAATTTCGTAGCCGTAGCTACGAAGTGAGAAAAAGCCAAAGTATCTAGATTTCAATGCTTTGTCTGCAGAACTGAAGACTATTCTTAAACGAATTCACAGTGCATTTTAAAGAAAAAATATTATTATTACTGTTCAAAACTTTCTGAAAACGTAAATAGATGAAATACGCATTAAATTTAATTATACTATTAGGTATCGCAGCCTTAGCTTATCTACTTTATTATAATATTAAAGAGCCGATTGATTTTAGAGCCGAAAAAGACACTAGACTAAGGGCTGTAGGTGAAAAACTTAGTGATATTAGGACATGTCAAGAGATTTATCGAGATATCACAGGAAGGTTTGCAAATAGCTTTGACTCTTTAGCTTATGTATTAACTAATGATTCTATTCCTTTTGAGCAAGTGTTTGAAGATCCTAATTTCCCAGGTGATGAGAGTAAGTTTATATACAAAACGATATACTCAAGTGCCATAGATTCTGTAAACAATATGGGTATCGATCTTAAAACTATAGCTGATGTGCCATATGGAGAAGGATCTAAGTTTAGTATAGCTTCAGATACCATGACTTACCAGAAGACACTTGTGAGTGTGACTGAGTCGGCTACAAGATTCAAAGAGTTTATGGGAATATATGCTAGTCCTAAATATGCTAAATTTGATAACACATATGATCCGAACAAAATGGTTAAATTCGGAGATATGGGTAAACCAGTATTAACAGGAAATTGGGAATAGAAATAAATAACACATCGGGTATCAACCCACTTGAACAATATAAATTGTCTGTACTAATTGGTGCAGACAATTTCTTTTATGGGCTATATAATAGCTCTGGCCAGTTGGTGAAGTCAAATTTTTTGACACGACTCTCTCCTAATGATATTATGACCATAGATGGTTTAAAAGGTATCATGAAGGTAGAAGGAGTTGATGGCCTTAAAATCACTAGAACTGTTATTGGAATTGATAATAACAAATTCACTTTTGTTCCTTTCACAGATTACGAAAAAACTCAGAAGCATATCTATCTCAAAAACACTGTCGATGTCAAAGATGATGAAGAGGTGTTTGTAGATTTTAAAAATAGTATTTGTACTGTTTTTGCTGCAGACAAAATCATGTTTCAAAATATCACAAAGTCTTTTCCTAATCCTGAGATTGTACACATCCAGACTGCATTGCATAATGACATGAGTATCACTCATAGAAATGCCGCCCTCGTCGACATCAATAATCAAGGTGTCAAAGTGCAAGCTATCAAAAACGGCAAGTTATTGATGAGCAATAACTATGATACAAATGAAAATCTAGGAATACTATATTTCGCTGCCCTGGCATATGATAAGCTAGGACTGGATTTTAAAAACTATCCCTTGTATCTATCTGGTAACATAACCAAAGAAAACAAAGCTTACGAGTTGCTAACTAAGTATATAGGTGACGTTAAGTTTATGGACCCTGCCACTGTTAAGTCCATCGATGGAAATCATCGATACTATACCCTTCACTGCCTATCTAAGTGCGGATAAGTGCGGATCATAGGAGGTCAATTCAAAGGAAGAAAATTTTATCCCCCAGCTGATAAATGGCCTACTCGGCCAACCACAGACTTCGCTAAAGAAGGTTTGTTTAATATTCTTACCAACGAAATAGATTTTGAAGAAACTAAGATGCTGGACCTTTTCGGAGGAACTGGTAATCACTGCTTTGAAGCAATATCACGAGGGTGTAATGATGTGACGTATGTTGATAAACACGGACCCTGTCATAAGTTTGTGAAAGAACTGGCTAAAGAATTAGACGTCGAAGAAAAATTTAAGCCTACCAGATTTGATGTAGCAAAGTATATTCCCAAATGCACAGACAGCTTTGATTATATCTTTGCTGGCCCACCATATCCTTTGAAATGGTTAGACCAGATTCCTACCATGTTGTTTAAGACATCTATCCTCAGACCAGACGGATTGTTTGTCTTGGAGCATAATCCAAATCATGATTTTAAGACATTTCAGCACTTTGTCAAGGTGAGAACTTACGGTTCTACTCATTTCGCATTTTTTAAGTGGCAAGAGTAGTATTAGTTAATTAAGGTTTATTGGGTGTTCACTTCTATTCAATCTTGGAAAAGACTAAATTTGCCATCACTTTTTTAGCAAATGATCAGCACGAAATCTATAGAAACCCAAGTATTAAGTTTTCTGAAGTCTAACTATGATGTTGACTTTCCTTCAGAAAAGCTGATTATAAATCAGACGCTTAAGCAGTTTGAAGGAGAGTATACCGTAGTCATTTTTCCGTTTGTGAAAATGCTTAAGAAGGATCTTGCAGAAATAGGAAAAGAACTAGGAGACTATTTAAAAGACTCTGATTGCAAAGTCAAAGATTATAATCTTGTAAAAGGCTTTGTTAATCTAGAGATGGACAATGACTTCTGGGGATCAAAATTATCTGATGTAGCCAGCAATAAATCATTTGGATCAAAGAAGAAAACTGGAGAAAAAGTATTGGTAGAGTACTCATCACCTAACACCAACAAACCTTTACACCTGGGGCATATCCGTAACATACTACTTGGCTGGTCGTGCGCTCATATATTAGAAGCTAATGGTGCAGAGGTAGTGAAGACTCAGATTGTAAATGACAGAGGTGTTGCTATTTGCAAGAGTATGCTTTCATGGGAGAAATTTGGAAATGGTGAGACACCAGAAAGTGCAGGGGTTAAGGGTGATCAATTAGTAGGTAAGTACTATGTAGAATTTGATAAGCAACTAAAGGAAGAATATGCAGAGTGGCAAGGGTCATCAGATGCTCAAGTAGTTTATGATGAAAGGAAAAAAGAGAAAGAAGAAAAGGAGCAATTCTTTAAAAGGTATAAGAATGATTACTTCAATCATTATAGTGAGTTAGGGAAAGAGACTCGTGCGATGTTGCTTAAGTGGGAAGATGGAGATAAACATGTGAAAGATCTTTGGAATCAAATGAACAGCTGGGTCTATTCAGGTTTTGATGATACTTACAAATCTTTAGGGGTTGATTTTGATTGCATGTATTATGAGTCTAATACGTATCTGTTGGGTAAAGAGAAAGTCGAAGGTGGGTTAGATGCAGATATCTTTTATAAAGAAGAAGATGGAAGTATCTGGGTAGATTTAGAGGATGTTGGAATGGATAAGAAGATACTGCTTAGAGCAGATGGCACCTCAGTGTATCTAACTCAAGATATAGGTACTAGTCTGATCAGGTATGATGACCACAAGACGGAGAAGATGGTTTATGTGGTAGGAGATGAGCAAGATTATCATTTTAAGGTACTCTTCGAAGTGATGAAAAAGCTTAAGGCTCCATTTGCAGATAATCTTTTCCACCTGTCATACGGTATGATAGATTTGCCTACAGGCAAGATGAAGTCACGTGAAGGCACTGTAGTAGATGCTGATGATCTGATAGCAGAAGTGATTGCTGAAGCTAGGAAAAGTGCAGAAGAGCAAGGAGACATTTCTGAAATGTCGAAAGAAGAACAAGATGAGGTCATCAGGCGAGTAGCATTAGGTGCATTAAAGTTTTTTATAATCAAAGTGGCACCTAAGAAGCGTATGATATTTGATCCAAAAGAATCTGTAGACATGCAGGGACAGACTGGACCATACATCCAAAACGCTTATGTGAGAATACAAGGAATCTTGAGGAAGTTAGATGGAGTGGCTGGAGATTTCGAAGGCTATGAAATCTTAAAAATAGAGAAAGAGCTTGTCAGAGAGATATTAGAATATCCAAAAGTTATAAATTCCGCTGCTAAAGATTTAGATCCTTCTCTTGTGGCTAACTATTGTTATAACTTGGCAAAAGCTTTCCACAAGTATTATCACGATGTGAGGATTCTTAAATCTGAGACTCAAGAGGCAAAGCATTTTAGAGTCAGTTTGATCAAAGTTGTATCAGATACCTTGCAGAAAGGAATGAGGTTATTAGGTATCGAGATGCCAGAAAGAATGTAGCAAGATATTTGCAATAGAATAATAAATAATTATCAATGTCTGAAGAGGAAAAGTCGTTAAATTTTATTGAGCAGTTCGTAGAGGAAGATATTGCAAATGCTAAGTACAGTAAACCTATTCATACAAGATTCCCTCCCGAGCCTAATGGCTTCCTGCACATAGGGCATGTCAAGGCGATCTGTCTTAATTTCGAAATTGCAAAGAAGTATGGCGGGAAGACCAATCTAAGATTTGACGATACTAATCCATCGACTGAGAAAACTGATTATGTAGATGCGATTAAGAAGGATATAAAATGGTTGGGTTATGATTGGGAAGACAGAGAATATTATGCATCAGATTATTTTAATGAGTTATTCGATTTTGGAGTAAAACTTATTAAGGATGGTAATGCATATGTAGATGACTCTACCTCTGAAGAGATGGCAGCGTTTAAGGGCACACCTACTGAACCAGGAAAAAATAATGCCTACAGAGATAGATCAATAGAAGAAAACTTAGATCTCTTCACACGAATGAAAGATGGAGAGTTCGAAGATGGTGCAAGAGTGCTCAGAGCAAAAATCGATATGGCATCTCCCAATATGCTTATGCGAGATCCTATCATATACAGGATCAAAAAAGAAACGCATCACAGAACAGGGGATCAATGGTGTATTTATCCGATGTACGATTTTGCTCATGGACAATCTGATTCGATAGAGGAAATTACTCATTCTCTATGTTCGTTAGAGTTTAGACATCATAGAGATGTTTATAATTGGTTAATAGAGAAGTTAGGAATCTTCCCTTCAAGGCAAATCGAATTTGCCCGAATGAATGTTGCTTACATGATTACAAGTAAGCGAAAGCTC
>CALFUQ010000188.1 GCA_937929885.1 uncultured Saprospiraceae bacterium | reverse complement strand
CTCTTATAAGATCTTGTCTCATACTGTGCCTCTATAGGATTGCTTGTAGTCGTTGCATCACTTGCTAACTTCTGGAAGTTCCTATTTGTATATGTTGCTGGAGTAGTTGCCTCCTCAGCAGTTGCGTTATTTGCAAGCGTAGAGAATGTTCTAGTCTCATACTTAGCTTCTACTGGAATTGATTCAGTCGTTGCTGGTACTGCTAGTTTTTGCATTGATTGAGTAGTGTAAGTTGGATCTGTAGTGTTTTCACTTGCAGATGCATCATTTACTAATCTTTGGTAAGTTCTTGTAGTGTACTTGTTACAGTCACCCGATCCTGTACCAGAAGAAATCATTTCTACTCTTCTGTTTGCTGCTCTACCAGAAGCACTATCATTACTAGCTACAGGAGAAGACTCTCCTCTACCTTCGTAGTTTAATTGGCCAGCAGATACACCTGCTGCAATTAATGCATCATATACAGCTTTCGCTCTATTAGTAGATAAAGTCTGGTTAGTACCAGTACCACCTTGGTTATCAGTGTGACCTACAATTCTTGCAGATGCTCCACTTGTACTTAACATTCCAGCTACTCTAGAAATCTCTCCAGCAGAACCTCCTGTTAATACAGCAGAACCAGTTTGGAAATTAACCGCTAGGGTAGAAGAACCACCACAGTCTAATGCCTCTGATACTGCATCAGAAGCTAACTTCTGATAAGTATAAGTATTGTACTGAGGATCTCCTGAAGTTACATTAGCAGATGCATCATTTGCTAAAGTTTTGTAAGTCCTTGTAGTATACTGAGGACCTCCGTAAACTGGAGAAGTAGTCGCATCAGCAGCTAATTTTTGCATTGTAATAGTAGTGTACTGAGGATCACCAGTAGTAACGTTTGCTGTTGCATCGTTAACTAGTTTTTCCATTGATCTAGACGTGTACTGAGGATCACCAGAAATTACTTCAGCTGTCGCATTATTAGCTAAGTTCTTAAATGATCTTGTAGTATACTGAGCTGGTACATCTACTGCTTCCGTAGTAGCAGGAGTTACAAGCTTTTGGTAAGATCTAGTTTCATATTTAGCAGGCACTGTTACTGATTCAGTAGTTGCAGGCGTTACTAATTTTTTGATAGATCTTGTAGTATATTCAGCAGGTACTTGTACTGCCTCAGAAGATGCAGGTGTAACCAGTTTTCTGAATGTTCTTGTTGTGTATTGTGCAGGTACTTCTACAGTCTCTGTTGTTGGAGGTGTAGCAAGTTTTCTGTACGTTCTTGTAGTATATTCAGCAGGTACTTCTACTGCTTCAGAAGAAGCAGGTGTAACTAATTTCTTCATAGAGATAGTAGTATACTCAGCAGGCACTTGTACTGCTTCAGTAGTTGCTGGAGTAGCTAATTTTCTGTAAGAAATAGTTTCGTAAACAGCTGGTACTTGTACTGCTTCGGTAGTTGCAGGTGTTACCAATTTCTGGTAAGATCTTGTTCCATATACTGCAGGTACATCTACTACTTCAGTAGTTGCATCAGTAGCTAATTTCTTTATAGATCTTGTAGTGTACTTAGCTTCTACTGGGTTAGCAGTACTAGATGCAGGAGCTACTAGCTTTTGCATTGATCTAGTTTCATATACTGCAGGTACTTGTACTGTTTCAGTAGTTGCATCAGATACTAACTTCTGGTATGATCTTGTAGAGTACTCAGCAGGAACATCGATAGTTCTTGTGCAAGTCTCTCCATTATCAGTATATCCATCATCACATCCTACTCTTACTTTCTTTGTTACCGTTCTGTATTGTGCAGGTACCTCTACCAAACACCATACTAGACAATCGTTAGGATCAGCAGAAAGACAATTTCTGTCCGCTTTTCTCTTTTCCCACTTAGTAGATGCAGGAGCAGTTTCGATTTGTTCAGTTTCAGTTGTATACTTTGCTGGTCTAGTCTCTATTCTTGTAGTAGCTTCTTTAGTAAGTACTTGCTCAGTTAATGTTTCATATTGAGCAGGTACAACTCTTACTGTAGAGTAAGCTTCCTTAACTAATACTTGCTCAGTTACTGTCTCATATTGAGCAGGTACTGGAGATAATGTATTGTAAGCCTCTTTTACTAATACTTGCTCAGTTACTGTTTCAAACGTTGCAGGTATAGTTCTTATAGTAGTGTATGCATCTTTAGTCAATACTTGCTCAGTTACTGTTTCATAAGTTGCAGGTACTGGTCTTAATGTTGTATATGCATCTTTCTTAAGCTTCTCTTCAGTTATTGTCTCATATGTTGCTGGTACTTTTCTCAAAGTAGTGTAAGCATCTTTCTTAAGCTTTTGCTCAGTTACTGTTTCGTAAGTTGCAGGTACTGGTCTTAAAGTTGTATAAGCATCCTTAACTAATACTTGCTCACTTATAGTTTCATAAGTTGCAGGTATAACTTTAAGTGTTGTATAACCATCTTTCTTAAGGATCTGCTCAGTTACAGTTTCATAAGTTGCAGGTACTGGTCTTAAAGTTGTGTAAGCATCTTTAACTAATACTTGCTCAGTTATTGTCTCATAAGTTGCAGGTACAGGCTTAAGTACTTCATAAGCTTCTTGTACTAATACTTGCTCAGTTACTGTTTCAAATTTTGCAGGTATTACTCTTAATTCTTGGTAAGCTTGTTTGTTTAAAACTTGCTCAGTTTGAGTTTCGAATGTTGCAGGGTTTATTCTTACTGAAGATGCACCATCAGCAACTAATACTTGCTCAGTCTGAGTTTCGAATGTTGCAGGAGTTATGTTAACTCTTGACTCACCATCAGAAGACAATACAGTCTCAGATGCCGTTTCGAATCTCGCAGGTATAATTCTAAGATCAATCAACTTGTCTCCATCATTAGATGTAGCAGCTGATGTGTTGATCATTTCTACTCTTCTGTTTGTTCTTCTTCCAGCAGCAGTATTATTATCTGCTATAGGAGAGCTTTCACCCATACCTGATGAAGTGATACAATCAGCAGATACACCTGCAGCAATTAATGCATCATATACAGCTTTAGCTCTATTTTGAGATAATGCAAGGTTAGCCGCTTCTCCACCTTGGCTATCAGTATGTCCTACGATGCTTGATACACCACTAGAACAATCCATAGCTGCAGCGATTCTTCTTATCTCAGCAGCAGAACCGCCAGTTAAGATCGCAGAACCTGATTGGAACTGTACATTTAAAGATCTGCTACCAGCTCTTCCTGAAGGCGCAGCATCATTAACTAATACTTGCTCAGACACAGTTTCGAATGTTGCAGGACTGATACTTACAGAAGAAGCACCGTCAGCAGCTAAAACTTGCTCAGAAGCAGTTTCGAATCTTGCTGGGATAATTCTTAAATCAGACTCGCCTTCTTGCACTAGTACTTGCTCAGTTGCAGTTTCAAAAGTTGCAGGTGAGATAGATACAGATGACTTTCCTTCAGCAGCTAGTACTTGTTCTGTTACAGTTTCAAACTGCGCAGGTACTGCTCTTAAAGTATTGTAGCCTTCTTGTACAAGCACTTGCTCTGTTGCATTTTCGAATGTAGCAGGCTTGATATTAACTTTAGAAGTTCCTTCTGAAGTTTGTACTTGCTCTGATACCGTTTCGAATGTTGCCGGAACTGGGCTTAATGAAGTAGATGCTTCTTTTTTAAGAACTTGCTCAGTCAACGTTTCTGTCTGACCTGGCACAACCCTTACTTGAGAAGTAGCATCTTTAACTAATACCTGTTCGGTAATAGTTTCGTATTGATCCTGTATTAAACATCTTGCGTAGCATTTACCAGGCTCTGATGGCATCCCTTGCGCAGGCTGTCCGATCAAAGCTACTGATGATACTAGCAAAAAGCATACAGTAGCAATAATGTTAAGATTTCTCATAATCACTTTGAGTATTTAGGTGAAATAATTTAATTGGTTTATAATAAATATTGATTTCTAAAAACATATAATAAGCTTCGTAAAACCTTACAAAAGCTATGTATTTCGTCTTGTCAAAAGTTGCACAAAGCTAAAGATTTTTAGGATATACAAAATAGTGCTTGATAATAATATTATCATCTAAATAAAAATCTGTCACTTCAGACAAACCTTTAACATCTGCAGTCTTCATCTGGATTAGAATCTCGTTCTTACTTGCACTATATGCCTGATTTGTTTCGTACCCTAAAATAGTTAGTCGAACACTTTCTTTGGGAGTAAAACCTAGACTTCTTACATTTTTTTGACGAACATCATCTATAAGGTCACGCGCAAACTCCTTTTTACTTGTATTTATTTTAAATAAATTTCTATTTAAGATTCCGCTCGCAACAAATGATAAAACTTTGATATTACTTTTTTCGCAATACTTTATTGCTGACATAATATCAATGTCATCTAGCTTCAAATAGTTCTCCAACAATTCTGCTACTCCTTTTTGACTATGAATTGAATTACTATTTTGAATAATGTGTTTTAGCGGCTCGCTTAGCTTACCTTGATCAAATGCATCAAAATTTTCTTTGAGCAATTCAAAAAATAAAACCAACATTTTCTCTATAGCAATAGATGTCTTATGCAAGTACACTTGCCAATACATAATCCTTCGAGCCATCAGAAATTTTTCTACAGAATAAATTCCCTTTTCTTCTACCACTAATTGGTCATTAAATACATTAAGCATTTTTATAATTCGTTCATAACCAATTACGCCTTCTGCCACTCCCGTAAAAAAGCTATCTCGATTTAGGTAGTCCATTCTATCCATATCTAGTTGCCCAGATACTAATTGATAGAGATATTTCTTAGGATATTGATTTTGAAAAATCTGGATCGCCATTTCCAATTTGCCGTCAAACTCTTGATTGAGCTTGTGCATGATCATAACAGATAGCTCTTCATGATGAATGGGTATGAGTTTGCCCTCAAGAGCGTGCGAGTAAGGGCCATGGCCAATATCATGTAATAATATAGCGATGCACACTGCCTCTGACTCTTCATTTGAGATATCTACATCTTTGCTTCTTAGTACATCGATTGCTTGAGTCATCAAGTGGAGCGCACCCAGGGCATGATGAAACCTCGTATGTACAGCACCAGGATAGATATACTCTGAGAATCCCATCTGTTTGATTCTCCTCAGCCGTTGAAAATATGGATGATCAATTAAATCATAAAGTATATCATGAGGGTAGCTTACAAAGCCATAGACAGGGTCATTAAAGATCTTACGTTTATTACTCACTATACTATATTAAATGTAGGCTTCGTTTTATTATCTCTTCAACAATTATACCCTATTCTAGATTATATTATCGATTAACGTAAACGACTTCTCATTATATGAGCAAAATAAAGATTCTTTGGGCTGACGATGAAATAGACTTACTCAAGCCTCAACTATACTTTTTAGAAAAAAAAGGCTACGAAGTTGTCACAGTAACTAACGGTCACGATGCAATAGAGACTTACGAAGAGGATAACACCATAGATGTCGTATTTCTAGATGAATCTATGCCTGGACTCACAGGATTAGAGACGCTATCTAAAATAAAAGCAACTAGGTCGGGGACTCCAGTAGTTATGATTACAAAGAATGAAGCGGAGAACCTCATGGAGGAAGCTATAGGGTCCGAGATAGATGACTACCTCATCAAACCTGTTAACCCAAATCAAATTCTTCTAACGCTCAAAAAGTTGATTGATAACAAACGACTTGTAAGTGAAAAGACGACCTCAGACTATCAGCAAGAGTTTAGACAGATATTTATGGATATCAATAGTAGTCTAGACTACAAGGAGTGGGTTGAAGTTTACAAAAAAATTATAGCCTGGGAGATTAAGCTGGATCAAAGTGAAGCAACAGACATGGCGGATATTCTCTCTAATCAAAAAAGTGAAGCGAATAACGCATTCTTCAAATTTGTAGAGCGTAATTATTTAGGATGGCTTAAAAATGGAGACGGTCCTATCATGTCTCATAACTTGCTTAAGGAAAAAGTATTCCCTGAAGTCAAGAAGGATGTACCATGTGTAGTATTACTATTAGACAACTTGAGATATGATCAATGGAGAATTATTGAGCCTGCGATATCAGAATTGTTCAGAGTAGAAAAAGAAGAATTTTTTTACAGCATACTACCAACAAGCACACAGTATAGTCGTAACTCAATTTTTGCAGGTAAGATGCCTTCTGATATATATAAGCATCATAAAGACTGGTGGGTTTTTGATCACGAAGAAGGAGGCAAGAACATGCATGAGCATGACCTACTCACAAGTCAAATAAAGAAAGTATTTAGAGAAGATGTGAAGCATGATTATGTGAAAGTGACCAATGTGAAAAAAGCAAAAGCACTCGATAACAATATTCTCAATTTTGTGCAGCATGATTTATCGGTGATTGTCTACAACTTCATAGATATGTTATCTCATGCAAGGACTGAGATGGAAGTACTTAAAGAGTTGGCAGGAGATGAACGTGCTTATCGTTCACTAACACTTTCTTGGTTTAAGAACTCTAACTTATGGACTGCATTGCAGAAAATATCAGAGCGAGAAATAAAGCTGTTTGTAACTACAGATCACGGGACCATAAGAGTAAAAACACCATCGAAGGTAGTAGGGGATAAGCAAACAACTACAAATCTCAGATACAAGTCAGGTAGAAACCTCAGATACGAAAAGAAGGATGTATTTGAAGTCCGTAACCCTGATGAAGCAGGACTACCTAAAGCTAATATGAGTTCGAGTTATATTTTCGCGAGAGAGGATAAATATTTCCTTTATCCTAATAACTATAATCATTACAACAATTTCTATAACAACACCTTTCAGCATGGCGGTATATCGTTAGAGGAAGTTATCTGTCCCTTTATTTCTTTGAAGAGTAAGTAGCAGTCCTAATCATCATCTACCTGCACATCGGCATGGTACTTTTTATTAGTTCGCTTAGAGATATAGATGCTCACTTCATATAAGAAAAATAATGGTATCCCTATCAAGAATTGTGTCACCACATCAGGTGGAGTAATAACGGCAGCAAGCAAAAGGATAAGTATGATCGCATGCTTCCTATAAGTCCTCATAAACTGTGGCGTAAGTAACCCGATACGAGAAAAGAAATAAACAAAAATCGGGAGCTGAAATACTATCCCAGTTGGGATGCAAAAAAGAAAAATATAATTTGTGTAAGACGAGATAGAAGTACTCTGAATTTCTATCTGCGAACTAAGGGAGTAGTTACCTAAAAAGGAAATCGCAAATGGGGCAATGATAAAGTAACCGAATAAAATTCCTGACAAAAATAATAATGAGCAATAGAATACAATTCCACGTGCTGCTGTTTTTTCATTTTTATAAAGGCCTGGCTTAATAAATCTCCATATCTCCCAAAAAATGTATGGGAAAGCAACCGCAAAACCTAAAAGGAAAGCCACTTTAATCGATAACAAAAACTGCTCTGCAAATACCTTGGTGTCAAACTGTAAACTTGGAGGCCCAAAGCATAGTGCATCTGACAATCCGCAGAATACTCCATAAGTCCAAAAATCAGGTTTCATATGACCAAGGATAATATGAGTAAACACAAAATCCTTTGCTAAAAAAGTAGCAATACCAACTATAAAAATAGCTGCAATCGAGCGCACAAGATGCCACCTCAACTCCTCGAGATGGTCCAAGAATGACATCTCTTTTTCGTCAGTGCTATTTTTTTTGTTTCCTATTTTTTTCTGGTCATCACTCATTCGTGCGTCAAATGTACAAAAGGTCGATTCAATAAGGCAATAGCTTGTCTAAGACCATTAGACATTGGTCTATTTTATATGCATTCTAAACTGGAAGACCTTGATCTTGATCGTCAAATTTATAGGTCGATTACCTACTCTTACTAAGCCCTCAAGTGAATAATAGACAGTATTACACATTAAAAAAGAAGTACATTTGTGCACTTGTTTTAAGCGAGCTACATGTTTTTATCGATCATTTTATTTATTGTCAGTCTAGCCGTATTAGTATTTGCATCTGATTGGTTTATCGGAGCTGCAGAGAAGATAGGTTTAGGGTTAGGCATTTCTCCCTTCGTGATAGGTGTGACCATCGTTGCTTTTGGTACTTCTCTACCAGAATTAGCAACTTCTATTTCTGGTATTTATAATGGAGCATCAGATGTTGTAATTGGAAATGTAGTAGGATCTAATATCACAAATATTCTTTTGGTACTAGGTATGACAGCGGTAGTAGGTAAAGGTATAGACCTTAATTTTAACGTCATGCAAAATGACATGCCTATGCTTTTTGCTTCTGCGTTTATTCTTTACTTTATGATACAAGACTTATCGGTAACTAATGTAGAGGCTATTATTTTATTGATGATGTTAGTGGTATTCTTAATTAACTCTGTCAAAAGTGGAACTGATGATGATGTGGAGAAGGAGAGGGTTGGTTTAAAAACTTGGGGTATGCTTATCCTTGGTGGCGTCTTAGTTTATGTAGGCGCGGAGTTTACTTTAGTATACATTAAGGAGATTGCAAGTATGATAGGCATAAGCACCTATGTAGTGAGTGTTACTGTAGTTGCTTTGGGGACTTCATTACCTGAGGTCGTAGTAAGTATAGCTGCAGCTAGGAGAGGACAACATGCAATTGCAGTTGGTAATGTTTTAGGTTCTAACATATTTAATACTTTCGCAGTAATCAGTATCCCTACCTTGCTCAAGTCGATAGAAATTCCTGCAAAGACCTTAGAGTTTGGGGCTCCGATGATGGTCGCCGTGACGATATTATTTGGAATGGTCTGTATCTCAAAGAAAATTACTCGTTGGGAAGGTATGACATTGCTAATATTTTACGTTTTCTTCATATATCAATGCGTTTCCCAGGCACTCCCTGGTCAATAAACTTAATAAAAAATCATGTTTGGAGATATGTTAGGAGACTTGCAAAAAAAGCAAGATGAACTCAAAGCAAAGCTATCTACGGTAGAGATCAAGGAGTCTCTTAACGACGGTGCAATCACAGTAACTGCTAACGCTGCAAGAGAAATTATCAATATCGAATTAGATGATTCTAAAATAGATATGACTGATAAAGCGGAAGTAGAAGATCTCGTACTTATTGCAGTTAATAACGCCTTAAAGAAGGCAGCAGAAAAAGAAGCAGCAATGTCTCAAAATCTTATCTCAGATATGCTACCACCTGGCATGGCAAATATGTTTGGATCGTGAAGATATATGTACTTATTTTTAGTTTATTCTGTGGTGGTCTTAATGCTCAAGACTTATTATTCAAGTCAACCTTTAATGATGGTGATAGCGTAGAGGATCAAGTGATGGGTTTTGATGGTACTAAAATAGGGACTTCACGTACCTGTGGTGTTATCGATTTTGGTAGAGCATTTGATGGAGCTAGTGCTATAATTTACCCAGAAGATATTGCACAATATTTAGCATCAGAATTTACCTTAAGTTTTTATCTACAGATAGAAAATGATCCTAACGGAACCGAGCTAGTTAATATCTTCTCTGCAAGAGACCAATGTTCGCGAGATACCGCTTTTATGATGACATATTTTCCTACTACTAGAATGTTGTCTGTAGAGTTTTGGGAAAATAATAACCCTATAATAGTAGCTACTAATTTGAGTGAAGATGATTGCTGGCATCATATAGTGGTGACCTATGATATAGCATCACTCAGGCTTTATGTCAATGGAGAAGAGAAGCAAATATTAGAAATGATAAGTAGGCCTATAGTTATAGACTCTACAGTAAGTTTTGGTGTTTCATCTGGCCCTTGCATAGGATTAACGGAGATAGAGTTAGAGGGCAAAATTGATGAACTATGCATCTTTGATGATGCGATGGATATCCGACAGGTGCAAGCGCTTAATCTTCGGCCAGATAAAATACTTACTAGAGATACTTCGATATTCAATGGAGGAGCGGTGCCTGTGCAGGTTGGCCCGATTTGCACGAGCGATTTTGATTGGTCTCCTCAGTCGGGTCTTTCATCTAACAGTGATACGGAACCAATTTTAACTCCAGACGAGACTACTACTTATTCATTGACATTGGATTATGGATTTTGTCAGACTCAAGATTCTATAGTTATCACGGTTATAGATGAAAGTGATATTGCGTGTGAAGACATCAGCTTACCTACAGCTTTTACGCCTAATAATGATTTGCTTAACGATGATTTTGGAATCAGTAATCCTATCCTTATTGAGGAATTAAAGTCATTTGAAATATTTGATAAATGGGGCGCCAAGATGTGGGAGACAATAGATAAAAATGCTTCTTGGGATGGCAGGTTTAGAGGTGTTATCCCCAATACCAATACCTATCTGTATCGTATCAATTACAATTGCAAAGGTGAAGAACATTTTAAAAGTGGAAGTTTTACAATTTTGAGGTGACTCTCGGCGCTTTTTTTGTCTAACTTTAAGTAGCGTGTAATGTATTATACCTGCTAATCATATGAAATACCTATTTTTTATAGCATTTTTATCAAGTTGTGTACTAGCTAGTTGCAATAATGAAACTGCTGTGAAAGCCGCTAAAAATGAAATAGCAGAGATTAATAGTGAGGTTTCAAAAGAAAAAATATCGGAGAAAATTTCTGATACAAAAGATGAGACTTTTGAAATAGAATATAAACCAGAGTCTGATCTAGAGCCAGCCAAAACAGAAAAGACAGAACCTGCTAAGCCCAAAGAAGTAGCCAAGAAAAAATCAACCGCTCCAAAAAATGAAAAGCCTTCTTTTGTAAAAACGGTATCTAAGCAAAAACCAAAAAAAAGAAAGGCAGCAGAAATAGAATTTGATGATTACTTGTTTGATTTTGGAGAGATTACGGAGGGGGATAAGGTAGACTTTAAATTTACTTTCAAAAACACAGGTAATGCTCCACTATCGATAACAGAGGCTGATGCTACGTGCGGTTGTGCTACACCAAGTATACCATTTATGGATATTCTCCCTGGAGAAGAAGGTTACATCGGCGTCAACTATAATAGTGTAGGAAAAGAAGGAGAAGAGAATCCTCAAGTAACCATCTACAGTAATGCTAAGAATACTCCGATCATAGTCCTTAAGTTAAAAGGAACCGTAAAGCCCAAGAAAGAAATGAAGGAAGAGAAAGCTGTAATGGATAGTATTATTTCTGAGGTTAAGGATACCAGCAAGACAGGAATATAATCCTAGTCCCTCGTAACTAAGATCTTATCTAATAGACTTTAATCCATAAACCGATAGGTAGCACCAACCCTAAGTGTATGCACATTTCCCGCTCCATACTCTCCGTAAAGGGCGATCTTAGGAGACAAATAAAACCTAACACCAATGCTTCCTGCATAAACAAATGAGGGCACTGAAGTATTAATTTCTGCTGCCTCTAACACGGTATTTAATAATTGCTCAGTAATTGTCTGGCGACGATTAAAACTATAGCCAGCGATGAAAGAAGTATAAGTATCAATATGCTTAAATCGCTTGATATGGTATGCTCCTTTTACAGCAAAGGTAAAGACCTCTATACGCTCTTCTAACTTTGCAGAGCAGTTACAGTTACCACCTAAGCCAATTCCTGTTTGACAAGCCAAAAAGCATAGAGGGTCCTCAAATAGGTCTTCTGATAAGGTAGTTAAGTTAATGTTTTGTTGAGCATCTACTCTATAAAAATTAAAGTGTGCACCAATACCAAAATCTTTAGTGAGCCCATACATGTATTCTAGATTAGCAGATGGGGAAGGAGATCCTGCACCTGTACCTCCGAACACACTGAAGGCAAAGTTGGTGGTGTTAAGTGTTCCAATACTCAGGTTAATCTGGTGCTTACCTTTGATGTGGTAGTAGTTACTATCCGCCATGGTATTCAAATCTTGGCCAATTAAATTAATAGCAGCAATCATAAAACTGAACCCCAACAAAATTCGAATAATCAAAATAGATTTATTTGTATACCTCTTTGTGACGCACATCAAACAAGAAAGCAACTAAATGAATCTGAAGATCTAGTGGATAACCGTAATATCTCCTTTGTAATCAAGGAATTCTCCATCTGTAAAAAGGACTCTTGCTACATAGACATATACTCCAGCTTCTACTATGTTGCCATTGTGTCGAGCATTCCATTCTGCAGAGCCTAGCAAGCTGCCAGATAGCTGTTCTATCTCATGTACGAGGTTGCCCCATCTGTCATAGATTCGTAGATACTCGATTTGCTCTACACCTTGACCAGAGAATAATTTAAAACTCGAGTTAGCATTACTTTTACTCGTATTTACAACATTTGGAATAAACACATTTCTATTTCTTTTAACTCTGATCATTACTTCATCTTCATCAGAGCAACCGTCGCTATTTTCTATCCTTACACCATACATTGTATCATTTTCTGGCTGTACAGTTATCCTTGGGCAATCCAGACAATCTATAGGATCGGTAGTAGTCCATTGATAGAGTACGATGTTTTCTTCTGGGTCATGCTCAGCACTTAGCTGATGGGAGTCTCCTAAGTTGATTTCTACATCAGGTCCTAGCTCTACGACTACTTCAGGGGGTTCTATGACAGTCAAAACAGTATCTAGGCTACAGCCATCCTGATCAAAAATTGCAACATCATACATGCCTGCAAAGAGTAAGATAGAATCTGCTACTGGCATTAGACTTCCATTATTAATCGAGAATCTAAATCCAGCATTAGTGCCTCCACTAGGCACAAGACCTCCAAAATTTAATCGTCTCCCAAAGCACTGTACAAACTGTATGGTATCAAAGTCAACCGTGATAGGCTCTGGTGCTAGCATTTCATAAGTTGTACTATCTTGACAACCATTACTATCTTCTACAAAAGCGGTGTAAATGCCTTCACCAAGATTAGTTGCTACAGGACTTATAAGAGTCGGATCATGGCTCCATGAGAAGCTGATCGGCCCTTCATTTCCTCCTGTATAAATTGTCCTTATAAGACCAGTATTAGATGCGCTACAGCCTAACGGAACCAAACCATTAATATCTATATCAAGTATTAAGGAGTCAGGCTCTGTGATGGTGATTGTATCGACTCCTCCACATGAGGCGTCATCAGTAATCTGAACTGCGTATTGACCTGCAACAAGACCTGTTATTGAGTTAGTGAAAAAAGGTAATAGTTCTTGTGTTTCTAAATTCCTAAGTCTATATAAATCAAAATTCCCTGATCCGCCATTTACTTCTATGGTTGCTTGACCATCAGAATTTCCGAAGCAAGAAGGCTCTGTAAAAACACTATTTTCCTGGTCTATCAAGATCTCTGCACCACCGTCTATCAGAAAGAAAGTAGTGTCACTGATACATTCATCTTCATCAAATGCCAATACCCAATGTTCTCCTGTAGGAAGATTATTTACCGTCGTTTTATTTGGATCAGGGTTGTTAGGATCGTCTGACCATACGAATAATCTATTTCTTGCTGAGCCTCCTGTTACGTCATTGATATCAATACTTGCGCTGGCATTTGTTTGAGCAAAACAATCATTTGCAGTAGTGGTAGGTTGAGGAACAATTAATTCTTCAAATTCTTGTATTACGAAAGTGGTATCATCAGAACAACCTCCAACAGGATCTGAGACTGTTAAAGTGTAAGTACCAGGTGGTACATCAAACTGTAACTGGCCATCAGGCAATCCATCACTCCATATATAATTTAAGCCAGTTCTACCATTAACTTCGGTGCCTGTGATGTTTGCAAATTCTCCAAAACACACTATTGCCTCTTGGGTAATAGTTGCCTCTAGAGGTGTTGGATCACTAAGGGTAAATGTTTGTTCGAATGGACACACGGTACCACCATTTATTTCTACTCTATACTCTCCTGGTTCTAGCGAACTAATAGTTTCTCCAGTTTCTCCAGGCATTAAAACATTTTCTTGATACCATGCATAAGTAACACCAGCTCTGACTACTGGATCTCTTACTTCTACAGTTATTACTCCGTTGGCAAAGCCTGGACAGTTTATTTCTTGTGGAGCGATTCTTAAGCTCCCATCAGTCTCAGATAATATTACACTTGCATCTCTTAATGCTACGACATCGTCAAAAGTACCTGTGCATCCTGATGCTATATCTGTGACAACAACATTATAGTTGTCAGGCATCAGATCAGTCCTCGTATTATCACCGTCGATACTTACGCCATCTGTCCATTCAAATCGATAAAGAGAGGGATCGCCTGGTAATCCTTCTACAGTAATTGTTCCTAAGTCTCCACATCCTGGATTAGAAAACGTTGGTGTTATTGGTATTCCAGTGCCGTTGTTCGGTTCTACAGTAATAGGTAGGTTTTGAAGGTTACAATTATCGCTATTATCAAATACGCTTACTGTATAAGCACCTTCTGCTAAATTTGTAAAATTAATATTAGTATCACCAGTATTAAGCATGTCAACTTCTACACCAGCAGCATTAAATATTCTATAAGTTAGATCACCAGACAAAGGATCAGAACCAGTTAATAATCGAGTATTTACATTCACTAAACCTCCTGTACAATCATTGTTTGATGAGGTAAGGTCTACAGCAAATTCTTTAGCTACACCAATGTTTACAAGTGTATCTGCAAAACAGGCTTCTGCAGGAAGAGAATTATCAAATACTCGTATACTTACATCACCAGGAGCTCTAGGAATTGATGGAGTAGGGTTGTCAAATCTGAAAGGTCTATCACCATCCAACTGTATTCTATATCTCTCTCTTCCATTATTTAATTCTGGGGTACCACCACTGGTTGTAATTATTATATTGCCATCATTGCCAACACAACTTGCATCTTGAACTTGAACATCAACAATAGTAATTGGATTATATTCAAGTTCTATTCTGTCAGTTATTTCACAACCATTTCTATCAGCTACTGTAACATTGTAAGTGCCAGCACCTAAACCGTCTAGAGGGTTTAGACTAGCAGGAGTTGTTTCCCATTTATAAGTATATGGGGGTACTCCTCCAGTTGGGAATAATTCAATTTTTCCGTCAGGTCTTGCTGCTTCACACGCAGGTCGGCCAGTTATAAGTGGTGCAGAAGTAAAATCAATAGGTACTCCGTCTACTACTTCCGTACTCAAACCACTAAACTGAGTTCCATTATTATCAATAATATCCACCGAGTAAGACCCTGGTGCTAATCCAGTTACAGTTTCAGACTCCAATTCATTTACAGTCCCTGTCATTGTACCTACGGTGTAAGTATAAGGTGCTTGTCCACCACAAACCTGGAAAGTAATGCTCCCGTTATTAAGACCTCCTGACGAAGGGCAAGATGTTTTACCAACAGCAATATCACTACATCCCACTGTTAAGGTAGCAGGCACAGAGGTGTTATCAACAGGGTTAACACATCCTACTTTTATTATTTCAATATCAGTAGCTGGTACAACTAGATTACCGTTATTATCAAATATGTTTGAAGTTGCCAAAGGAGTTATCAAAGATGATTGACCAACTTCGCCAATTACTTCAAAACATAAGGTTAATAAAGTATCATTATCGGTAACATTTAAGGGTTCAGAGCCGAACCATAACATTGTATAAACACCTGCATCTAATTTTTCTGGCGAATTGGCTGCATCACAAGTAAAGCTTGGTAAATTAGGAGATTCACAACTTCTATAAGCAATCACCTTGGGGTCCCATTGAACAGCAAGTGAAAATATCTCTATATTTTGAAATCCTTCACCAGTTAAACTAAAGCATTCAGTTTGAGATGGAATTCCAATGATGTCATCATTTACCGTGATTGTGGTTTCGCCAGGACACTGCGCAGCAAGATTATTTACACCAAAGCAGAGTAGGAGAGGAATCACAAAAAATATAGAATATATAGTCCTCTTCGACATGTAAGGTTTGGAAATTGACTGTTTAAAATGGAATTATATTATACGCTAAAAGTAGATTACTTACGCTATTAAGTCTTCTACGCACTCGACTTTATATCAAACGATTAGCCCGTATAGATATTGCC
>CALFUQ010000187.1 GCA_937929885.1 uncultured Saprospiraceae bacterium | reverse complement strand
TTTACATAAATGCCGAAATCTATGTATGCTTGTTATCTATTCTTTTTCTTATGTCTGTTTTTACGTAGCCTTTTCTTTCTCTTATGAGTGGCTATCTTATGTCTTTTACGTTTTTTACCGCAAGGCATATCTTTAATTTTTTAGTACTAAAATGACTATATCTTTTGTAAACATTTATCATTATAAAGCCGAGCATTTACCATATCACTGATGGCTTCGTAAGCCTGAGCAAGTAAACAGTTTGCTTTATCATTGTCTTTGTCTAGCGTCAGTACAGTATTAAGTCGCTCGATGGCTTTCTCATACTGCCCTGTTTTTATAGCTAATCTCCCGAGCTGAATCAATACCGAAGCATTCTCCGGGTACTTATCCTTTAGACTTAGTAGCATTTGGATTCCCTTCATAGGGTTGTCTTTGGCTGGCTCGTCTATGTAGACTAATGCTTGATTTATGCGATGGTCTACGTTGTCGGGCGACAAAGATATGGTTTTTTCGAATGCCGATAAAGCATGTTGAGAACAATAAGCCCTCACTTTTTCGGATTTTTCGCCTTTTAAGGCCATTGTAAAGGTAGTTCCTGCTATAGACCAGGCTTGTTCGGTATTATCTATCTGAGCGATTTCCTCAGCATAATAGCCTGATATGGCAGGATATTCTAATTCATACCACTTAGCTGCTAGCTTCTCTAAAAATGGAATTGGGTCCTCACGATTAGTCCTTAGATCTGACTCTAAAACTTGAAGGTATGACACTTGATCGTCCTTCAGAAGCGATTTTGCTTCTTCGATAAGAATAGTAGGATCTGTAACCTCTGCACTTGCTGCACGAGATTTTTCTACTAGTGCTTGCTTTTTAGGCTTACGATCTAGGCCAAAATAAATTAAACTAAAAAGTATAGTTGAAAATAATAATAGGAGTAACTGTGATTTGCCTATCAGACTATTGTTCTTTTTCACTTAGATCCTCTGGAAGGTTGATTACTTTTTCTTTCACTTGCTCTACAAATATTTTTGCAGGCTTAAAAGCAGGAATAAAATGTTCTGGGATTTCTATCGCAACATTCTTTTTAATGTGTCTCCCGATTTTCCTCGCTCTCTTCTTAATAACAAACGAACCAAAACCTCTCACGTATACATTCTCACCTTTAGTCAGTGACTCCTTCACTTCTGTGAAAAATGTTTCTAATGCTACCAATACATCTACTTTAGGTACTCCCGTTTTGTCTGCTATGGTAGATACTAGATCGGCTTTCCTCATTGTTTAATATTTTGATTGTTAATGTGTTATGCGGATTGCAAGGTAATCAAATATCGCAATTTTCTCTTTCTTGCAAAACAAACAAAGGATTATTTAAGCACATATGCCAACTAATTGGTTTTTACTTAAAAGCCAGAGGGGCTGACATTAACAAAAGGTCTCCTTTAAGTTATATTTGTGCGAACAACAAAGTGCATCTATGATATTATCAATGACTGGTTTTGGCGAAGGGAAAGGGTCGTATAAAAATAAATCTATCACAGTAGAGATCAAATCTCTAAATGGTAAGACTACAGATATAAGATTTAAGTCGCCTGCTAACTATCGTGAGAAGGAATTAGAGTTACGGAAGTTTATTATTGGTCATGCACTGAGAGGAAAGTTTGACGTGTCTATAACTTTTGATGCAGCAAGTGCAGCAGAAGAATTTGGTCTCAACAAAGCACTTTTCAAAAAATACTGGAACGAACTAGACTCGCTTAAGAAAGAATTAAAGTTTGATCAAGATGGTGTTGTAGCAGCGATCCTTAGAATACCTAATGTGGTGCAGGCAGAAGATGGAGGGATTCCTGATGCAGAATGGAAAGTGATAAAAAAGACGACCAAGGCTGCTCTAGATAGTTTAAAGAAATTTAGAATGGAAGATGGTAAAGGAATGATGAAAGATCTAAGTAAGAATGTGAAGTCAATCCAGAAATGTCTAAGAGGAGTTAAACCGTACGAAAAGGAAAGAGTAACCAGACTCAAGGCTAAAATGGAGAAAAACCTCTCAGACTACCTTGGCAAGCAAAACGTGGATAAAAATAGATACGAGCAAGAAGTCATCTTTTACCTAGAAAAGCTTGATATCAATGAAGAAAAAGTGAGGCTTGGACAACACTGCAAATTCTTCTTAGAGCTATTAGAAGATAAGTCTACAGAAGCTAAGGGCAAGAAGTTAGCTTTCATAGGTCAAGAGATAGGCAGAGAAATAAATACCCTCGGCGCAAAAGCACAACACTCAGATATCCAAAAACTGGTAGTAACTATGAAAGATGAGCTAGAACGTATTAAAGAACAAGTCGCAAACATAGTCTAGTCAAGTCGTGTCTTCGGTAGAAACATTTGAAGGTAAAATGATCGTAGTAACAGCTCCATCAGGTGCTGGCAAAACTACTATTGTTAAACATTTGCTTAAGACTTATGACTTCTTTGACTTCTCGGTCTCTGCTACAACCCGAGCAAAACGTAAAAAAGAAAAAGAAGGCAAAGACTACTACTTTATCTCTCCTAAAGAATTTAAAGCGCTCATCAAGAAAAGAGCTTTTTTAGAATATGAAGAAGTGTATGAAGATCAGTTCTATGGTACGCTCAAAAGTGAAGTAGATCGTATCTGGGATAATGAAAAGCACATCATTTTTGATATAGATGTAAAAGGTGCGGTCAATCTCAAGAAGAAATACAAAGACCGATGCCATACCATTTTCATCAAGCCCCCATCCTTGCAAGTAATCGTAGACAGACTGACCAAAAGAGCTACTGAATCCGATGCCAGTCTTAAGAAAAGGATAAGGAGAATCAAAAGAGAGCTCAAATACGAGCCAAAATTTGATAACGTACTACTTAATGATGTACTAGATACTACTTTAAAAGAAGCAGAAATACTTGTTGAATCGTTATTATTTGGCAAGACTCTTTAACTTTAGGATAATGGAAGCTCTTATCACAGAAGGCATCAAGGTAAGCGTAACAACTCAGTTCCAACTGCAGCATTCTAATCCTGCGCAAAAAAGATTCATCCATTCTTATGAAGTCACCATAGAAAATGAGAGCGAGTACGTGGTGCAGCTAATGAGAAGACACTGGATTATTAAAGATGGATTTGCTAATATCAGAGAAGTGGAGGGTGAAGGAGTTATAGGAGAGCAACCTATCCTAAGGCCTGGTCAGAGCCATACTTATTCTTCATGGAGTCCTATACCTACTGATGTAGGATCGATGGGTGGCACCTTCTTAATGCTTAGACAGTCTGATATGCATTCTTTTAAAGTAAGAGTACCAGAATTCTCTTTAATCGCTGATTATAAGCTTAATTAAAACAGACTAACCTGACTTCCAACGGTCTTCCCTTGTTCAAGACTGAGCAAACTCTTCTTCATATCTATCCCTGCCGAAAATCCAGTTAGACTACCATCAGCACCTATCACTCGATGACATGGCACTATTATCAGAATTGGGTTTTTACCATTTGCTGTCCCTACTGCCCTGACTGCCTTGGGATTATTTAGTGCGTTAGCAAGTGCCCCATATGACTTAGTTTTCCCAAAAGGAATCTGTCTAAGCTGCTGCCATACAGATTGTTGGAATTGAGTGCCAATAGATAAATCCACCATAACCTCAAATCCCCTTCTCTCCCCCTTAAAATATTCATCAAGTTCTTGTTTTGCTTGACTACAATGCAAATCGCTATTATCTGAGGAGTTATCATATGATGAGATACGCTCTATTTTAACTATACCTTTTCCATTAGAATATATCCTTAAAACAGCACAAGGGCTATCATAGGTGAGCTGGAAATGAGCTTGGTTTACATCCATCCTCATAAATATAATTATATGTTTGGCAGTAATAAAAAAGAGCCTATTTTTGCATTCGCTTAACAGCATGGTGCCTTAGCTCAGTTGGTAGAGCAATGGACTGAAAATCCATGTGTCCCTGGTTCAATTCCTGGAGGCACCAC
>CALFUQ010000186.1 GCA_937929885.1 uncultured Saprospiraceae bacterium | reverse complement strand
GCTGATAGATCGATGATCGTTTTCTGGCTAAGTTCCCATACTGTTTTGTATAGTGCTTTTAATTCCTCAGGGATGTTAGGTATATCTTTTATAGAACCATTAGCAGCCATTAGTTGCTCCTTCATCTCTTGATTCCAAAGGTCGAGACCTATCAAATCCTTGAGCAAGTGCTTGTTGACTATGATGTGCTCTCCTGATAATGTCCTTCGAGTATACATATTAGAGGTGTATGGCTCGAAGCATTCGTTGTTACCTAAGATTTGTGAAGTAGATGCAGTCGGCATAGGTGCTAACAACAGACTGTTTCTTAGTCCGTTCTCTTTCACACTTGCCTTCACTTCTGCCCAATCCCATCTATCACTTGGTGTCACTCCCCACATATCATACTGCAGCTCGCCTTTGCTTGCTGGGCTACCTTCATATGTCTGGTACGCTCCGTGTTCCTTAGCTAGTAAACTAGACTCTAGTACAGCAGCGTGGTATATCGTTTCGAATATATCCTTATTAAGCTGCTTAGCTTCAGGACTATCGAATGGAAATCTCATTTTGATAAACGCATCTGCTAATCCTTGCACTCCGATACCTATCGGTCTGTGCCTCATATTAGAATTCTTAGCTTCTATCACAGGATAGTAGTTTACATCAATCACCTTATTAAGGTTACGAGTAATTACTCTGGTGATATCATGCAACTTTTGGAAGTCATACTTCCCTTTGCTTACAAACTTACCCAGTGATATAGACGCTAGATTACATACTGCAACTTCATCGGGAGAGGTATACTCTAGTATCTCCGTACAAAGGTTACTAGACTTGATTGTTCCTAGATTCTTTTGATTTGATTTTTTGTTACATGCATCTTTATACAAAATGTATGGTGTACCAGTCTCAATCTGAGATTCTAATATCGCGAACCAGATCTCTTGCGCTTTAACCGTTTTTCTTGCTCTACCTTCTGCTTCATACTTATGATAAAGAGCTTCGAATTCTCCACCATACGTATCTGCTAATCCTGGCGCTTCGTTAGGACAGAATAATGACCAGTCACCACCCTCCTTAACTCTTTGCATGAATAAATCAGAGATCCACATCGCGTAGAACAAATCTCTTGCTCTCATCTCCTCTTTACCGTGATTCTTTTTAAGTTCCAAGAAGTCATGTATGTCTGCATGCCACGGTTCTATGTAAATCGCAAATGCTCCTTTCCTTTTTCCTCCTCCTTGATCTACGTATCTTGCTGTATCATTAAACACTTTTAGCATTGGTACGATTCCGTTAGAGGTTCCACCAGTACCTTTAATATAACTTCCTTTAGCTCTTACATTATGAATACTTAGTCCAATACCTCCAGCTGATTGTGAAATCTTAGCGCATCTTGTTAGCGTCTCAAATATACCTGTAATACTATCCTCAGTCATTGTCAACAAGAAACATGATGACAGCTGTGGCTTAGGTGTACCTGCATTAAACAATGTAGGGGTTGCGTGGATAAACCACTTCTCAGACATAAGATTATATGTCTCAATCGCCGCTTCTATATCATTACCATGTATACCTACTGCCGCTCTCATCAGCATGTGCTGTGGTCGCTCAACAACTTTGTTATCAATTCTTAGCAGGTATGATTTTTCTAAAGTTTTAAATCCAAAATAATCGAAATCAAAATCTCTGTCGTAAATAATAGCAGCATTTAGCTTTGCCTTATTTTTTCTTATGGTTTCTATCGTCTCATCACTAATTAATCCTGCAACCTCACCTGTCTTAGGATCTTTACATTCATATAAATTCTCCATAGTAGCGGAGAAAGACTTCTGTGTGTTCTTGTGTAGGTTAGACACTGCTACTCTTGCAGCTAGGATGGCATAATCTGGATGATTTGCAGCCATTGTTGCTGAAGTCTCTGCAGCTAAGTTGTCTAATTCTGAGGTAGTTACTCCATCAAATAAACCTTGTATAACCTTTTTGCTTATCTCTAAAGGACTGATGTGGTTAGCATCTAAGGCATAACATAGTTTCTTAATTCGTGCAGTAATTTTATCAAAGCTTACATCTTCGCGTGATCCGTTACGTTTGATTACTTGCATTGGCAGTTAAATTTAAAGAGGTTGAAAAATGTAGTTTAAAAATTATTTGAGCCTGTCTGGTTACTATTGTTCTGCAGGACTAGAAGTCTGCATCCAAAGTAAAAACTTGATCACTCTTGTCGGACATGACACCAGCTTTCTGGTAGTCTCCGACTCTCTTTTCGAAGAAATTGGTCTTTCCTTGTAATGAAATCATCTCCATCCATGGGAAAGGGTTCTCTGCATTATAAACTTTAGGGTTTCCTAGGGATACCAGAAGTCTATCTGCTACGAACTCGATATATTGGCACATCATATCACAGTTCATACCTATAAGGTTTACAGGTAGTGCATCAGAGACGAACTCTTGTTCGATCTCTACAGCCTGTGTGATCATGTCTTGTATTCTTGATTTTGGAAGTTTATTCTTGATATGTGAGTTATAAAGTAAGCATGCGAAATCGCAGTGCATCCCTTCATCTCTAGATATTAACTCATTAGAGAAAGATAAGCCTGGCATTAGTCCTCTCTTCTTTAACCAGAAGATAGAACAGAATGATCCTGAGAAGAAAATACCTTCTACAGCTGCGAATGCAATTAATCGCTCAGCAAAAGATGAATCTTCTATATAATCCAATGCCCAGTCTGCCTTCTTCTTAACACAAGGCATATTCTCTATAGCGTTGAATAGGTAATCTTTCTCTTTATTATCTTTTATATAAGTATCTATCAATAGTGAGTACGTCTCAGAATGGATATTCTCCATCATTATCTGGAAACCATAAAAGAACTTAGCTTCTGTGTACTGAACTTCTGTAACCATGTTCTCTGCCAGGTTCTCATTCACTATACCATCACTTGCTGCGAAAAACGCTAATACATGTTTTACAAAGTGCTGCTCGTCTTTGTTAAGTCTATTCTCCCAGTCTGAGATGTCTTGATGTAAGTCTATCTCTTCTGCAGTCCAAAAACTTGCTTCTGACTTCTTATAGTAATTCCAGATATCATCATGTTTAATTGGGAAAAGGACGAATCTGTTTGGATTTTCTTCTAGGATTGGCTCTACTTCTTGGTTCATTCTTCTTGTGTTTAAATCGGTTCAGATTTTCGTGAGTAATACACATATGAAAATCTATAATATAAATTTATCATTCTTTCGTAAATCTTGCTAGAATATATATAGATTTTTTATATATATCTTCTAACGCAATATGTAAGTTGGATGTTAACGAACGACTTCTAAGTAGAATTGGGTTATGACTTTTTGTTTGGTTAATCGGCTACTCTACTATCGATAAGTTCGTTCACAAATAAATGAAAAATAATCCTAATATGAAGGTTTCAAGAAAGCCAAGTTATCCACAGGTTGTTGATAAAATGAGTAACACATTATAAATCAAGCTAATATGTATTTTGACTTGCAAATCTGTTGTTTGCAACTGCGTGTATAACCCTAAATACTCAATGAAATAAGTATCATCAAATTATTTAAACAATTTGCCAGTTCGGAAGAATAGTATCAATAAGAAGCCCAATACAATTGAAAACAGAATAATAATTGGGAAAGCAAATTTTGAATCACGGAATGGGAGATATTCTAAATTCATCCCATAAAAACTAGCTACTAAAGTCGGTACCATAAGGATAATCGTAACTATGGTTAATCGCTGTATGAATACATTTAGATTGTTAGAAACTATTGATGCATAAGCCTCCATCGTTCCACTCAGGATATTTGTGTAGACGTTAGACATCTCATGAGCTTGACTATTATCGATGATTATATCTTCAAAAAGGTCTGTATAAACCTCATTATCTCTAATCTTCAGGAAATCAGTCCTTTTCATCTTCATCTTGAGTAATTCATTAGAACTCAGCGAATTCACGAAATAGACCAAGCTCTTCTCTATCCTCAATAACTGCTGCAATTCTTTGTTTCTACTAGAATCATATAGCTCTTGCTCAATAAGATTACGCTTGACATTCAGCTTTTTAAGGCAATCTAGAAATCTGAATACTGTCTGCTCGAAAAGCAGTAAGACAAACTGCTTGTGATCATTAGGATTGAAATTCTTGACTCGCCTATCTAAAAACTTTTCTATGATTGGATTTTGGATTGCTGTAATTGTAATAATATGATCAAGCGTCAATACAATCCCAATAGGAGCAGTATAATAAAAACCTTCACTTTCCTTCCCCTCCTCATTATGTATAGGCGTATTAATCACGATCAATCGCACATCCTCTTCCAACTCATACCTAGATCGCTCATCGATATCGAGTGAATCAGTAAGAAAATCTAAAGGAATGGATAGTTTATTAGCAAGTACTTCTATCTCAGCGCTGTTAAATGGCGGCTGGATATTGATCCATGTGGAAGCATGCAGCTCTCCTACCTCCGAAAAGGTCTTCTCTTGCTTGGCGTAGTAACGGATCATCTGAAGTTGCTTCCAATAGTTTTTGAATATTATGTTTCTTAGTACAAACCTAAGACATATAAATTAAAGACAAAAAATGAGCCATTTGCCTTGCGCATCTTGAGTTAACTAATGAATTACCATAAATTTCAAGACAAAATTAAAATTGAAATATTATGATGAGGTTTAAAGATTTCCCAATAGAAACAAAAGGCAAAGATGGCTTGTTCTCGAAAGCATCAAGTGAGAAGGCAGATGAAACTTTACTAAGGATTAATAATTGGGTAGAAACCAATGAGTTGGGAGTACTAAATATTGAAACACTTCTGTTCCCAGGTCTAAATAGAACTGCAGAGGGTACTGGATCTGCAGTATTCAAATCTCCTGAATTAAAATATTCGCATTCTTACTATCAGGTGTTTAGAGTTTGGTACAAAGAAAGTAAACCCATGGCCTAATTGCTATATTTTAATCCTATATCAATTAGAATCAACCATTTAAGTTGAATTTGTGTTTATACCATAATAGATTTTCTATATGATTCTAATTTATCTACTCGCCATATTAACTGTAACACAACCTATGCAGCTGTTTGACTTTAGCAATAACTCAGATTTAAATAATTGGTTCGTTGTAGATGACGGTGTTATGGGTGGTCGATCTGCAGGTAATCTGAGTATTAGTAAAGAAGGTCATGGTGTTTTTTCGGGAGATGTCTCTCTTGAAAATAATGGTGGCTTCTCTTCCTTGCGATATAGTTTTGAGCAAAAGGAGATAGCAAATTTTAGTGTCTGCAAAATTAGACTCAGAGGAGACGGCAAGCGTTACCAATTTAGAGTTAAGCAAGATAGATATAATCGTTACTCCTACATTAGTTACTTCGAGACTTCTGGTGAATGGGAAACTATAGAAATTCCATTGTCATCTATGTATCCAACCTTCAGAGGAAGAAAATTAGACATGCCGAATTTTCCAAAAAAAGTATTAGAAGAAGTAACCTTCCTCATTGGTAACAAGACAGCAGAATCTTTTAAACTAGAATTAGACTGGATAATATTGGAATAATCAATATGGTAGCTGGTTTGGGGATGCTAAAGGCGAGAAAGTAGAAGAGTCCATACAAAGAGTAAACAACTGAGTAGAAAAAAATGAACACATTGTTTTAAATATCGAAACTCTTTTATTCCCATGTTTAGACTCAAAATATAAAAAACATTAGCTCCAACATTTAAAACAGGCGGTGAATCTAACTCGGAATACTACCAGGCATCTAGAGTTTAGTATACTGAAAGTAAGTCTTCTGCTTAATCATGATGTCCCGAGATTAATAATATCATTTTGATATAGCTCAATAAATTGCATAATTTCCTCAATCAATTAAAACGGAAATTATGATGCATTTTAAAGATTTCAGAATCGAAATAGCAGACGCAGGCGGATGGTTCACGGACCCTACAAGCGAACGTGTAAAAGAGACTTTATTAAGAGTTAACAATTGGATAGAAGAGCAAGAGCATATCGTACTCAATATTGAAACCTTATTTTTCCCTGGATTAAATAAATCATACATGGGGACAGAATCCGCTTTATTTAAATCTGGCGGAGGTGAGTCAAAGTCTGTATATTTTCAAGTTTTTAGGGTTTGGTATACACAAAGTATAGCCGCCGAAATTCGCGAAACAGATTAATTTGTATTTGAGGATTTACGATTTAGATATTGGTTGACTCAGAATTTTTTATCCTAAGTCAACCATTTATTTAATGTGAAATCAATCTATTCCTTTTCCCAAACGATGACGATTTCACAATCTCCACTATCAATAAATCTCCACGTCATTATGTTGCCCTCGACTGTAACATCAGCTTCTTCACAATCTCCATCACTAAAAGGAGAATCAGAAAATTCTGCAATCCATTCTTCTCCTTCTACATGTGTAAATGCTCCAGCAAATTTAATATCAAATGATAGGGAAGTAGCATTATGATGCAACACCAACTCTTGAGTGAAAATGCTGAATATTGTAATATCTAATGACCCAGAAACCGTGAATTCATCATCAATACTTTTTGTGCCTTTCCATGTAAGATCATTTATCAAACCATCGCACTCAGCTTTGGTATAAGACTGCAAAATATAGTCCCCTTTTACTAACTGAATATCGTCCTCAATATCACATGAAAAGAAAACCAAGGGTAGAAATAAAAACAAGTACTTCATAATTTAAATTTTGATTAGGTAATAGTCAATCCTTGTAAATACAAGTTTTGAAAATGTATACATCAAAATTATTATGGAACTCGTCGGATAACATTGACTTAAGTTAATTAACCATGAGAACTGAAATAAAAAATTCAGCCTTCTGATAACTACATAATTCAAGTTTGTAATTAAGCCAGATTTAAAAACCGAGGGTTCTGTACTTGATTAAGAAAGTATTGGTAGGAATCTAAGTCTTCTATTTTAGCATTAGACCATTGAGCTTTACCTCCTCCTGCAACTCGATAATAATCACAAATGATATCTGCTTGCTGCTCATAGTTAAAAGATAATATAGACTTGCCTTGATCTATAAACTCGTGCATCCTAGTAAGACCTTTATAGTCGTAGCCTTCTTTTGATCTTTGAGCCATTAGTGCATTGATGATATACGGAGATCCTAAGTAAGTGAACTGCCATACATGCATAAGCTCATGAACCAAGATAGAGTCAGGAATTTTGCCGTAACTATTAATCGTGTGATAACTGACATATGCAAACCTTCCATACTTGGGTCCTATTACAGCTCGAGTATCTATCCTAACCATATCTAGATCGATACTATCGGTATACACAATCTTAGCAATGATGCGCTCTCGGTTAGTAAGTCCTCTAGTATCCCACTTAACCAAATCCATAATAGTCTCATAGATCTCTGGTACAGCAAAGAGGTCTAACACGCAAAGCACCACACTCATCACATAAAGGAATATTCCTTGCACAACTCCAAATGAAAAGTTGAAACTGATCAGCTGCTTAAACAATCTAAAAATCCGCGTAGGTAACTGCTTGACGTAAAACCAAAACCGCTTATTAATGCAATTAGCTTTGAGCTTAAAAGTATTCATCACTTAAATCTAAGCGCTTTGACAGGGGTAATCTTAGTAATTAAGTAAGTAGGTATGATTAACGTGGAGAGTACAATTATCACAGTAAGAATATTCATGATTAAAATACTCCATAGATTAAACTCTATCGGAGCGACCGATAAATAATAATCTGACTCATCGAGTTTTAATACACCAAAGTGCTTTTGGATTAAACACAAACCTACCCCAATAATATTACCAATTATCACTCCCCACATGATGATATAAAATCCATGGTATAAAAAAATCCGCCTTATACTTTTATCGGTGCTCCCCAATGATTTAAGTATCCCGATCATATTAGTCCGTTCTAAAATTAAGATTAGGATGGCAGTTATCATGTTAATGATACATACAATGATCATGAGTGCTAGGATTACCGTCTCATTAATATTTTGAAGTTCTAACCACTCGAAGATGGAGGAGTATTTATTTTTTATACTCTGAGCAAATAATCCTCTCGGGAGCACATCAGAGTAATAGATATAATTATCCATCAAATCTAAATCGTCTATATCATCTAGAAAAACTTCGTACCCAGCGATCTCATGAGAATCCCATCTGAGAAATTGTTGAATCTTTCTAATATCAACCATTGCAAAGCGTTCATCAAACTCGCCTAATCCAGTTTTATAAATACCACAAATAGTAAATCGCTTTTTGAGAATATCTTTGTCCCGCAAGTAACTCACTATAATCTTTTGTCCTACAGATAGCTGCATTCGCTTGGCCGTGATTTCTGAGATGAGTATATCATCAGACAAGCTATCTTGATTTAGTTTTATGGCTCGACCCTCTTCTAAATATCGATCCATATTATTCCAATCAAAATCAAACCCCACTCCTTTTAAAAAGATGCCTTCGTAATCTGTTTTAGTATTTAAAATTGCTGAGGCAATCGCATACTCTTGCACATGCTTGATGCCACCGTTACTTACAGTCTTCTGTGATTCGTCATCGCCACCATAGGTGACTTCTGCAATCTGTAATAAGGAATCTACAAATGTAAGGCGACTGTCAATCGGAGTCTGCTCGTTACTGATAGTGATATTGTTATTTGTGATGTGTAAGTGTCCCCAAAAACCAAAGATCTTATCAGTAATCTGATTCTTAAATCCAGTGATGGTACTCATGGTAATAATCATAACAGCGAGACCAATGGCCACACCTGCGATGGCGATCTTGATAATCACCCCAATGAATGCACTTGGCTCTGAGAACGCAGTTTTATTAGCTATAAATTGGGATAAATTCAATCGATCAACTTTTTCAAATCACAAGTAAAATCTACAAAATGGAACTATTACCTTCATTTAAACATTAAAATCTAGGTATATAACCATTTATTTGGTAAAAAATGACGTGATTCTTAACATTTTACCTAAAATTTGGTTATACTTTTGCGCACCGCTAAAGCAACTTAGCACAAACACAAAGAAATACAATAATTATGGGAAGACCTCCTACTAGAGAAAAAGACTTAAAAGACGGATTTTATTTTGAAGTAAGAAACAAAGGTTCTAGATCTGGTATTAAGATCCACAGAGATACCGAGGCAGAAATGCTCCACTCTGCTAATGAGTACAAGAAGAATAAGGATGTAGCAATTCTTGGTGAATCTAAAGGCGGCAAATTTGTCAATGATATCAAGCCAAAGAAAAGGGCTAAGAAGGCAAAGAAAAAATAATCTCTTATTAAGGCGGGTTTAGTTTGGGCAGTTTGATTTATGGCAACTGATGTTTATTGCTATGTCATTATTTGAGCTCTTTATTCTAATATAACTAAGCTGTACTGAAGATAACTGCTTATTGATGATTTATTCGTCTGGGATTTTCATTTTACATACCTCTGAAATCCTCATTTTTGCCTTTAAAACTTAAACTTCATTCCCTCTCGCTTCTTATCGCTTCTTATAACTCTCCCTAAAAAACATCCCAACCAAGTAAATAGACACTTCAGCGAAAACTCCTTTCAATCCGCAACTTCCCCCTCCATATTTGTATCAACAATCTTGTTACAAACTATAAATACCTATCCAAATGAAAACTTTAAAATCACAACTATTCGGCTTAGCACTACTATTAGGATCTACTATAGCTCTTGATGCACAAGGAGTATCTGCTCCATTCGAAAAGATAGTAATCAATACAGAAGCTGAAAAGGAAGTAATCGAAACATCAGCAAACTATGAAATAAGCAAACACATAGAGGCAAATCTAAAATACCCAATACAAGTAGAAGAATTCGATCTAACAGGTA
>CALFUQ010000185.1 GCA_937929885.1 uncultured Saprospiraceae bacterium | reverse complement strand
TAACGAATATGCGGTAGGTCTAAACAATGTAAATCCTGTATTCCAAAGCCTGCATGATGATATTTTAATTGTAAGTTCTGCAGAGAAATCTGTTTCGTCTTCTGCGGGGCATCAGCTAATGGTCGACAACCCTTATGCGGAAGTTAGATATGCAGAAGCAAGGAAAAAACTAATTGATCTTGCGAGTATAATTGAGACTGGGGACCTAAAAGCATTTGGCAAGATTGTAGAAGAAGAAGCTTTGTCTTTGCATGCACTAATGATGTGCTCAGACCCATCTTATGTTTTGATGGAACCAGCATCTTTAAAAATTATAAACGAGATTAGAGATTTTAGGAAACAGACTAACGTCCCTATCTATTTTACTTTGGATGCTGGTCCAAATGTCCATGTCATTTATCCTGATAATGTAAAAGATCAAGCACAAGAATTTGTGAAGAGCAAGCTACTCAGACACTGTGAAGACGGACGACATATTTTTGATGTTATGGGGAGCGGACCTAAGAAGATTACTTATACTAACAAATCATAAATGAGTAAGTATTTTTTATTCGTCTTTTTATTGATTGGGCAGGTAAGCGTTTCTGCTCAAACGGAGGTAGAAGAAAGAACACAGAATCAAATCGAATTTAATGAGAACGTCAATAAGTGGCTTTCTTTTTCTGTGCCATTTATTAGTGTCAACAAATTAGAAACGGAGCAAGAAGAATATATCATACTTGACAGTAGAGAGGAAGAAGAGTATGAAGTAGGTCATATTGCTGGAGCACAGTGCGTAGGCTACGATGATTTCGATGTCAATCGACTTAAAGGTATTAGTAAGGATGCTAAAATCGCCGTCTATTGCTCGATTGGTTATAGAAGCGAAAAGGTAACAGAGAAACTAATCAAGGCAGGTTATGTAAATGCTGTAAACGTGTATGGAAGCATCTTTCAATGGGTGAATGATGGTAAACCGATTTATAATAGTAATGGAGAAGAGACTAATAAAGTACACACCTTTAATCGAAAGTGGAGTAAGTGGGTAATTACGGAAAATGTTGAAAAAACCTGGTAAGCATTATCTCTCTAATGCACTCATCAATTCATCTTTGTAATTAGGGAAGAAGATTTTGATACTAGAAGCATCTTGTGTTTTGAGATCGACGAACTTCCATGTCTCCCCATCATCTAAAGAAGCAGCAAGGAGTTTAGTTTCTTCATGAGCAGGTTCACCATTAAATTCAATAAAGAGCTTCTGGTCTACTATACAATGTAATTCTTTACCAGCTTTTACAATATCACCAGGTTCACCAAATTCTACCCTTAAAATCTTAATTTTTTGATCTTCTAGCATTTTCATCTCTGACTCAAGTATAGACTTGTAAGACGCTGCACCTCCACCCATTGCAATGAGATTAGGATGCACGAGGGCAAGCATCTTATCTAAGTCTTTTTCCTTCATTGATTGCACATTGATCTCCGCAAACTCTTGGATGACTTCCGAAAACTCATTTTGCGCAGAAAGGGATGAAGAAAGAATAAAGACAGATAGGCAAAAGGCAATAAAGGTTCTCATGTTATTGAATTACTAGTTTGTGGTTTTCTCTGTTGTTGTTATTTTGAAGGACCAACAGATATATCCCCGAAGATAAGCCAGAAGTATCTAATCTAAGATCCTGATTTATCTGAGTGTCCATAATCTTTTGACCACTTTGATTATACAAAAGTATCATGGTTTTAACCTCTTTATTTGCATTTATGATAACATTAACATGATCATTAGCAGGATTAGGGTATACTTCAAATGCACTATTTTCTCCATTTGAAATTGTCACCGACTTTACATCTGAGTAGCTAAACTCACCATTGATATCGATAGATTTTAGTCTGTAATAATTCAGTCCGATCTCTGGAGCATAATCTGTTACGTCATAGTCGTTCTTGTCTGTAGACCCATTAGCAAAAGTATAGGAGATCATTTCCCAATTTTTACCATCGCCACTTCTTTCAACCTCATACCGATCAAGATCAATCTCACCTTCAGTAGTCCAAGTGACTAATACATTTTCATTGCCTTGACTCTCCACATCAAAAGATAATAGCTCTACAGGAAGCACAAACGATCTACTAATAAAAAACTGGCTAAACCCAGTGATGTTATTATTACCAGAAAAGACCACATCACCCATATTGCCTGAGTATGCAGCGTCAGCGTTTTCTACTGGTGTTCCCCAAGAGTTACCATCATAATTTGATTCTCTTTTCATGAGCACTAGCTGGTTAGGGTTACTGGACTCTGAATTGGTGACTGGCCCTATCCCATCAAAACGAATCATATCAAGCGCCGCAAAAGAAGTTTTGTTGCTGTAATTGTTTATGATCCAATAGTCGTTACTATAGGGTCCCGCCATAGGTGCATAATCAGGATGACCATAGACACGAGTAATCACAAAATCTCCTTGCGGATAATCATTAGGGTCAAAAGTAATATTCACTCCAGTCGTGAATGACTGGAGATTATTGCTGCCAGACACAGTGACCAATTCTGACACCCCACCACCGAGAGGTGCTGTTGAGGTCGCGATCGAGGCATTATATTTTAAGATTCCATTATAACTTCCCGCTTTATCAAATACCTGAGAACCTGTTTCATTAAACTGGTAGTAAGCTAAGAGCCCATTATGATTCCCATTATCTAATGTAACGTGCCTGTTAAGCCTGAGTTCATCTTCACTTAAGGACTTTTCCCAGATTCTTATTTCATCTAGATAGCCATTAATGCTACTATTGCTGTTAGTTGCTATAGAACCAATTTGTGCAACACCATCAAAATTATAATTACTATGTGACGCTGTAAAATTAGCAGACCGCCCGTTGAGATAAAATTGTACGGATGAGTTGTTGATAACCAACCCTACATGCGTCCACATGTTAAGTGGCACTTCTAGATTTGAGTTAACATTGGTTCCATTCCCGCGCCACTTATATTTTAATTTTCTGGAAGCATCTACATAAAATCCAGTATCGTTAGAACCATCTTCCCAGTGCACTATTGATAAATCACCACTAGGATTAGCCACTAATTTGACCCATGCTGTCACACTAAATTGATTTGTGTTTTTATTGATAGCAGGTAGTTCTACGTATCCTTGATTACCAGTTGATTTGAGCGCATTTCCGACGAATGCATCAGGAGAAACAGAACCGCAGCCTGATGCAATGGTTACCATATT
>CALFUQ010000184.1 GCA_937929885.1 uncultured Saprospiraceae bacterium | reverse complement strand
ATAGAGATCTATAATTGGGTAGAGTATTTACTCTTGACCAATTATCCTTACATATTCCAAATAGAATAAAATGGCAAAAAAAAAGAATATCATAACAGGTCTTAACACCGCACAGAGATTAACATTAGAAAATGAGAGGTCATTATTAAGGCCTATAAAGGAAACAGATCTCAAGGCACTTCTATACATCGCTGAGGAGCAACCTAATCTCCTTCAATACTCTCCATCGCCATTTGGCAATAAGAAAGCACTTAAGGATTACATTCTTAAGGCGCTAGAGCAAAAGGAACTTGGTACTCGCTACCCATTTATTATTTATGACAAAAAAACACAAGGGTGGGCAGGTGCTACGAGTTTCGGGAATATCTCAAACAATAATCAACGAGTAGAAATAGGATGGACTTGGCTAGGAAAAAAGCATCAAAAGACAGGGCTAAATCGTAATAACAAATTTCTGATGTTAAGTTACGCTTTTGAAGAAGCAGGGTTTGAGCGAGTGGAATTAAAAACTGATAGCCGTAATGCTCAGTCTATAGCTGCAATGGAAAAAATCGGAGCAAAATTAGAAGGTACTTTAAGAAGCCATACATTGATGACAGATGGACATAGAAGAGATACTGTATACTACTCCATCTTAAAAGAGGAATGGCCTAAAATAAAAGAGACCATATTTGAAAGCTATAAAGAAATAAAATTCAAAGTAACAGATCCCCCTGTTCCTGAACCAGAGCCTGTTCCAGAAGAAAATTAATAAGGATCTACATCGATATTTATTCTGGTTGTTTTTAATCCTTCTCTGCTTTTAATTTCATCTCGCATTTCTTGGATTACATTTTTTGCTTTTGTGAGTGCCTTACTTGCTTTCTCTACTTTTACAATTACGGTGCGTAAGTATAATGTTCTTACTCTCGCGATCCCAGGTATGGCAGGTCCTATAACCCTTCTTCCTAGAGATTTCCTAAGTAGCTCTGTAAATTGAATGGCAGCTGCTTGCACTTTCTTTGGGTCTCTATGTTTTAGGGTGATCTCTATGATCCTAAAGTATGGAGGATAGACGAACTTCTTCCGTTCATTTAATTCGCGCTGGATAAACTTTCCAAAATCATTATTAACTACTTCTCTCAAGGTTGGATGTGCTGGCTGATAGGTCTGTATTAATACTCTGCCTGGTTTCTCTTTACGCCCAGCTCGACCACTGACTTGGGTGAATAATTGGAACGCTTTCTCGTTAGCTCGGAAATCAGGAAAATTAAGGGATAAATCGGCATTTAGGATTCCAACTAGCGTAATATTATCAAAATCTAATCCTTTAGTAATCATCTGTGTACCTACCAAAACATCTATGTCACCTTTGGCAAAAGCATCTAATATTTTTTCATGACCAGTTTTAGTTTTAACGGTATCATAATCCATCCTTGCAATTTTGGCTTCAGGAAAGAACTCGGTTAATACATCTTCGATCTTTTCTGTCCCTGCACCTTTCATATCTAAATCTCGCTTACCGCATGCTCTGCATTGTTTGATAATGTTATGCTTAAATCCGCAATAGTGGCATCTAAGATCTTGATAGTACTGATGTACCGTTAATGTCACGTCGCAATTAGGGCATTCTGCGTTCCACCCACAAGTATTACATCTTAATGTTGGAGCAAACCCTCTCCTATTTTGAAAAATTAAGGCTTGTTCTTTTCGCTCTAATATTTCTTTTAAACTCGAAACAAGTTCTTTAGAAAAGTGCTTTTTGATACTTCCGTTTTTATAACCTTTTGAGAGGTCTACCAATTCGATTTTTGGTAGTACGGCGTTTCCGAAGCGCTCTTTCATTTCTACATAACCATATTTCCCTGTACGCACATTATGGATAGACTCTAAAGCAGGAGTAGCAGAACCTAGTAATACTTTTATGTTAAACTTATTGGCCATATACACTGCTACGTCTCTGGCGTTATAGCGAGGTGCAGGGTCGTTTTGCTTGTAGGAACTATCATGCTCTTCATCTACGATAATCAATTGCAAATCATTAAAAGGAAGCATCAGACTAGACCGAGCGCCAAGGACAATGGGCTTATCCTCCATGGCAGACTTCCATAATTCTACGCGTTCGTTAGAGTTCATCTTACTATGATAAATACCCACCTGATCTCCAAACTCCGACCTAATTCTACCAACCATTTGAGTCGTAAGTCCGATCTCTGGCAGCAGATAAAGTACTTGTCCACCGTTAGCAAGAATTTCTTTAATCAGTTCTATATATACTCTTGTCTTACCACTGCCAGTGACGCCATGGAGTAGCACAATATTTTTTTCTTTGTAATGATCATGGATTTGTTGGATGGCACTTTCTTGAGAAGTAGTCAGCGGCGGGCTCTCTTCCACCGCCTTCCCATCACTATCAAATCTACTAACCTCTCTTTTTGTGATTTCGAATATGCCCTTCTTAACAATCGCTTTAATGACCTGGTTATCTACATCTGCTAATTCGTAAATACTATTTTTTAAAACTTCATCATGCTTTTTTTGTAGGGTGAGAAACATGAGTATGGCTCTAGTTTGTTTCTCTGATCTCGTTACTTTTTCGAGCGCCTCAAATTGACCAGTTTCGTTTTGGTATTCTGGAGTAAGAGAAACAAACTCTGCAATCTTCGGTTTATATTTTTGCTTGAGTTCTTCTTTTACATAGAGTACTTTTTTCTCTATCAATTTTTTGATAAGAGGGTATACAGTTTTCTGATTGAGCAAAGACTGGATCTGAGCTATCTTCATCTCTTTCTGATGATGTAGTGCTTCGACTATTAGATATTCTTTATTTGGCTTTACTGTACCCTTAGCTTTGTAATATGGGCTAAGCATTAGCGATGTCTCACTACTAAGCTTAAGTCCCGTAGGTAGTGCTACACCCATCACCTCACCAATCGTACAGCAATAGTATTCTGCTATCCATTTCCAAAGATCGTATTGCTCGACAGTGATTACAGGGTCGTAATCTATGACTGAGATAATAGGTCTTGTCTTATATGTAGGAATATTGTTATGAATATCAGCTATAATCCCAGAATACAGTTTAGTCTTTAACCCTACTTCCACTCGCTTACCAAAGGCTATTTCTTTTACGAGATCTGTGGGGACAGCATAGCTATACTGTTTAGGTATTGCTAATGGCAATATCACATCTACAAATACAGGTTTATTGTAATCTATTACTTGATTCAAAGTGGGTGTAAAAGTGAGAAATAATAAAGCTTCAAAAAAATATTTCTTGAGCTGCGCGGAAGGTGTTAGCATGAGCATCTATGATATCCGCAATTTTCTCGGAATATCCGCCGCCCATACTCACTGCTACTGGGATATTATTCGATTTACATGTATTTAACACATATTGATCTCTTGCTAAACAATCAGCCTTAGAGACGCTTAATCTTCCCAATTTGTCAGTTTCTAAGATGTCTACCCCTGCCAAATAGAAAATAAAATCAGGCTCCACTTCATCGATTAATCGAGGTAAGGTATCGGTTAGATGCTTCATAAACAATCCTCCATCAGATTTATCTGGCAGTCCAATGTCAAGATTTGATTTTTGCTTTCTAAGTGGATAGTTCTTTTCACCATGCATGCTAAAAGTAAATACTCTTGGCTCATCCTCAAATATCTTTGCATTACCATTACCTTGATGTACATCGAGATCAATGAACAATATTTTACTCGCCTCCCCTCTTGCCAATAATAGATTACTGGCGATCGCAAAATCATTTAAAACACAAAAACCCTCTCCTCGATCCTTAAACGCATGATGAGTTCCTCCCGCGATGTTCATTGCTACCCCATACTCTTGAGCATAGTTCGCGCATAGATAAGTCCCTTTAGATATGTGCTTACCTCTCACGATAAGATCCTTGCTTACTGGGAATCCTATATCTCTAATCTCCTTTCTAGACAGACTTAGACTATCGAGTTTATCTATGTATTTAGCAGAATGGGTTAATGTAATCTCCTCGTTAGTCAATGCATCTGGGTGAAAGAAGCTGTCCTCAGTTACTGTTCCTTCGTATAGTAATTGCTCTGGTAGTAGCTCGTACTTAATCATTGGAAATCTATGATTTTCAGGCAACGTGTATTTATAGATTGGGGAGTGTGCTATTTTTAGCAAGTGGTTGTGATTGTGATTATTTAGGTATAACCAAATATAGAGAAAGAATGTTTTTGAGCTATCCTGTAAGGATTAAGATGGATAGGATAATAGTACACAAAATGACAAGCATAAAATCTTTTAATCCAATTTATCTTAGTTCAGATAATTGAGGATTGTGGCTTATTAATTTATGTGATAAGATTTATGAAGGGTTTGTTTGTCACTTATTTTGGCCAAAGAATCCGCCATCCGAGTGATCTTATCTTTTATAACCATGGCTCTTGCCATGTCTATTAATAATCACCCCGCTGTGGGATTTTAAATGCACTAGTAAACCACAGTAAGATCCCCAATACGCTTAAGATAGGTGCCATTATCAAATCTAAATTGGATAACGTAGGTATAGACGCCGATCTCGACTAGTCTACCATTATACATGCCATCCCAGCCTGAGTTAGGTCCGTATACATCTTCGATGTTATCGTAAATGATATTACCCCATCGATTGTAGATTTGGATTTCGTAAGTACCTGGATAGTTCTCTTCTACTAGCGGTAAGAATCTATTATTTCCAGTCGAGCTGAGTGGATTAAAGACGTTAGGGATATAGATGTCTGGTACTGGGTCTTGCCATTCTATCACTTCTACTTTCAATGTATCAGTGACTGTACATCCAAAGCCATCTGTTGCTGTTATGTAATATTCATTGGTTTCTGTTGCAGTTAGTATTGGATTTAATTGATTAGTGGTATCTAAGCCTTCTAAACCTATATCTGAAGACCACTCTACATCTATAGCATCAAAATTTATCAATACATTAATCTCTTCTGTTTGACCTGTGATGAGGGTTACATCATTTGGTTCTACTTCTATAACATTATCGCTTGCTTCGCTTACTTGTATGCTGTCGAATACTTCGAAGCAATCGCCGTAAGAAACTGTGATACTATAAAATCCAGCTTCTAGATCGGGAAATAGTCCTACCGTTTGCTCTGGTCCACCATCTAAACTAAAGGTAGCTAAATCGTTAATCGAACTTAAAATGTCTAACTCTATTGACCCAGCAGCACCGCCACACTGGAAATCATTAACAATCTCCTGGACTGATAAGGAATCTGGTTGACCTACAAAATATTCAAACTCAAACGGACACATAGTCATCGTATCTGTGATAACTACTTGATAAAAACCGCCCCTTAGATTATCGCTAGCGCTAGTCAAATCTCCTGAGGACCAATTATAAGTGTAAGCATCTAAACTCTGCGGTACTCCTTCTACTAACAGCTCAGTGATTGTTAAACTTCCATCATCAAATCCGAAGCAACTAGCATCTACTGGGACAACAGTTGGGATGATTTGGTTTTCTACTCCTATGATCACATCCTCATCTAATAATAACTCACCAGTGGCATCCACTACAGTCACTTTATAAGTGCCTTGCGGCAACATATCATAGTCTAAAGTAGCTGGTCGATTAAGTGTGGTTTCTCCTTCAAGATTACCATCGGTCTGTACATACATAATGTTAAACGGAGCAATACCTGCAGTAACTTGTACTGATATTATTCCATCAGAGGCATCCATACATGATACGCCTGTTACAATTACTGCGACGTCACTTATAGTAAGTATAGTTGTCACTGTACTGTCACAACCTGCTGATGTAAGTCCTGGGACTACTATTGTCTCCGCATCAAATCTCCATATCCCATCGATAAAAATACTATCACCTTCTGCTATATTGATTGGTTCCATTAAATCATAGGATGGATTGATAGATAGCAAATATTCTGCGGTATCCGATACGCAACTTGGAGATTCTACTACATAAATAATCATCTGCTCCCCTATCAAATTATCCGTCACTAAAGTGGGATCGCTATAAGTTATACCTGAATCTACATTTATGAAAACGCCACCAGGATCACCATTTAAGATCAAACTGGTCAAATCAAAATCTGTTCCTTGACACTCCTCTGCTCCATTATCCTGACCTGCATCTATCTCTGTCACTACAGTAATCTCTAATAAGGCACTATCTGGTTCGCAGTTTGCGCTTGCTGACACTATATAGTAGTAATCGTATTGTCCTTCTGCCAGGCCTATCGTTGATATCTCCGTACCAGTTAGATTACCTACATTATTGATATCTACAAAAACACCATCCTGGTTTGCTGCTGGGTCAATAAGGTTGAGTAAATCGTAATTTATATTTTGACACAAAGTGGTTTTGACATCTGGTCCTGCGCTTACTGCTTCAAAAACCTCTAGACTCACTGTCTGAGACTGATCAGGGCAAATACCTAGATTAGGGTTCACCACATCATGGGTAAGTGTATACATACCTGCTGCGACTGTGCTAAGATCAAAATTGCTAGGATCAGTAATATCCGCCCCATCAATACTCCATATCCCTTGATCTACATCAGTAAATAGGTCATATAAGTTTATAGTGCCTGGTCTTCCTTCGCAGTGGTCAAACATCACACCTGCCTCCCCTGCAAAAAGCTCTGCATCTATCGTGAAAGTAACATCGATAGTATCTGCACACTCAGCGTTAGAAACCGTATAAGCTACTGTAGAAGGCATAAGAGGAGTTATCCCAGATACATCTACACTACTAGGGTCACTTAAATCTAATCCTAAATTATTGGGATCTATCCACTGTCCTGTTTGGTCAATTGCTGTGCTTAACTCACTTAAGAAATTTATACTAGCGGCATCGGTCT
>CALFUQ010000183.1 GCA_937929885.1 uncultured Saprospiraceae bacterium | reverse complement strand
ACTTCTGCATTAAGAGGATCAGAATAAATATTGATTCTTTCATCTACTATTTTCTGTCCTAATTTATTTCCTCCTCCTTCTGTAGACATAAAGCTTCTTCCTTCATCTGCACTTCTTGCGTTGAATGACCTACCCATATTTCTCAGTAGACCAATTGATGCTGCTGGCTCGAGAATTACTGTATACTTTCCTGGCTCGATTGCTTTAGCTTCTCTAGACATTACGGCCTTATCGATAGCAATGCCAGAAGCTTCTTCTGCATTAAATTTTCTAACGTCATTAAAATCTCTAGTCACCCATCCAGATCCTAATCCGTCATCAGTTCTCATCGTCACCGTAAAATCTAGCGAAGTAGATTTCTCATAAGCGAACAAACCTTTTTTGTTTGCCATCGCTTCGAAACCTGCACCATCTTCTAGATATCCTGCTGCAGTAACCTTCTTAGCTCTCGCTGGCTCTATGCTCGATGCCGCTACTGCCGCTCTAAACTCTGGAGTAATACTCGCAGTTGCATCTGAGTAAGTCTTAGAAGTATCATACTCTTGCGGACCTAGTGGCGCCATGAATTCTGGTGACTCAGGCGATAACTTAGCAAGCTCTTCTGATCTCGCAACAACCTTTGCAAGTGAGTCATTGTCAAACTCATTGATAGTAGCAGTACCTACTCGCTTACCAAAATTGGATTGCACAGCTAACTCAATATTAGAGTTTACACCTGCTGTAGAAACTGTGTTACGAGCGTATCTTATGTTGCCCGTCGTGTCGCCGTAGATGTTCATTTCGCATCCATCAGCTTTGGAGTAAGCTAGCGCCTTTTCTAGGATCGCTTTTGCTTCTTCTTTAGTATATATTGACATTTTATTTCTTTTTTGTTGAGTTAGGATTGATTAAATATTTCTTCCAGTATTAATGACATTGACACCATTAAATCTCGTAGTGGAGCATCCATGTGATACTGCACTTACCTGTGAAGGTTGTCCCTTGCCGTCGAAGAAAGAACCGAAAGTCCTATAATCATTCTTATCACAAATCTTTGCGCAAGAATTCCAAAACTCCTGTGTATTAGATTGGTATGCTGCATCATTAATCAAACCAGTGATTGCACCATCCTTAATCTCATATGCAAGCGTACCTCCAAACTGGAAGTTGTATCGCTGCTGATCGATAGAGTAAGATCCTCTGCCCACAAAGTAAACTCCCTTCTCTGTATCCTTGATCATGTCCGCAACGCTGTATGGCTCTGTACCTGGCTCTAAGGAAACATTTGGCATTCTCTGGAATTGTACATCATTCCAACTTTGAGAATAACAACATCCATGAGATTCTTTCTGATCTATCATATGGACTTGATCTCTAATCGCTTGGTAGTTAACCAGGATACCATTTCTTACAAGATCCCATTCCTTGCACTTTACACCTTCATCATCGTAACCTACATTACCTAGCGTATGTGCTTGCGTTTTATCAGCTACTAGATTTACTAACTCATTACCATAGTTGAAGTTACCTGTCTTCCACTTATCGAGTGTTGCAAAACTTGTCCCAGCGTAGTTAGCTTCATAGCCAAGTACTCTGTCTAGCTCTAAAGGGTGACCCACAGATTCATGGATCGTAAGACCTAAGTGGTTAGGTTCTAATACTAAGTCATACTTACCAGGGTCAATAGAAGGCGCTGTAAGCATTGCTTTAGCTTGCTTTGCACCTGCAATTGCATCTTCGATAATATTATATCTATTTCTGTAAAGGACGACATCTGCTCCACCTTTGATCTCTTCTGATTTATCTGGCATCACGTATTCGTAACCCATTCCTACAGGAGCACCTAAACCTTGTCTGTTTTTAAATTTACCAGTGCCTTTATCTACTGCTGTGATTCTAAGCGTTGGCCAGATACGATGTATATCTTGATCTATGTAAGATCCTTCTGTTGATGCAAAATACTTTTGCTCGTTAACCAAGAAAAGCGCGCTTGATACGTAATTCGCTCCATTCTCTAAAGCTCCTGCGTTAGCCGAAAGTAACATATCTACTTTTTCAGAGACTGGCACTTCCATCGCATTTTTCTCGATAGGCGTTTTCCATGATATATCACCATGTCCTTGGACTGGAGATAAGACAACTTCGTCTGTTTGTATTTTTGAATTGGCAATCGCTACTGCTATCGCAAGTTCAGTTGCTTTCTTGATACCGTCTGGAGTCACATCGTGTGTGGATGCGAATCCCCAAGTACCTCTAGTTATTACTCTGATTCCAACACCAAAAGATTCTGTGTTGACAGTGTTCTGAACTTTGTCCTCTCTGGTGAAAACATATTGATTAAGGTATCGACCGATACGTGCATCTGCATAAGTTGCACCGAGTCCTTTTGCTGTGTTAAGCGCCACATCAGCTAGTACTTTTTTAGCTGCCACGTCCATACCTGGATTTAGGAGCTGTTGCTCGCAGATCGCGTTACCCATCATTGGAATGGGAGTAGCCATCATACCTGCCGCTGCACCTGCAAGGAATGTAAAATCTCTTCTTTTCAAAGTAGTTAGGTTTTAGATGAATTGATTAAGGGAGGTATGTTAAATCAATTCGAAATTAAAAATCTTTTCAATAGACCTTCAAAATAATTGAAAAATGGGAGTTATGCGATATAAACTTGGCCTTAGCTTATAAATTGATGTGTTATTGAAATGTTAATTGAGAATTTACAGCGATTCTGTAAGAAGATATACAAGAAATATAGGCGTTCTAGTAGCTTACCAATTAACCACAACCTTACCTAGAGACTTTCGCTGTTCTAAATAGGCATGTGCATCTGCAAATTGATCGACAGGAAAAATTTTGCCAACCTTAGGTTTAAGTACTCGTCGGCTTGCTAGATCCATAACTTGCTCAAAAACATGCTTAAAGATATGCTTGCGGTGATCTGCAACTCTGAGCATATTGACAGTTATAATTGATTGAGAATTCATGAGAAGTGGGATAGGGGAGAAAATCCCAAAACCTAATCCTACTTTAAGTGTAGCTATTAAATTCTTTTTTCCCTTATCCATTTGAGAAGCGGCGCCATAACTAACCATACGACCACCTTGCCCTAAGATCTTCATTCCTTTCTTAAACGCGGATCCTCCTATGCTATCAAAAATCACATCTAGCTGTTGATCTTCATTAAGATCTCTACTAATTATCTCTTCGAACTTTTGACTGGTATAATCTATTGGTACATCCACTCCTAATTCTCTTAGGAAGTCCTGCTTTTTAGTTGACGCGGTGCCGTAAACTTTACACCCTTTATGCTTAGCATATTGGACAAGTAATGATCCCACACCACCAGCAGCTGCATGCACCAG
>CALFUQ010000182.1 GCA_937929885.1 uncultured Saprospiraceae bacterium | reverse complement strand
ATTTTATAATAATAAAATGCAGTCTTAATATTTATTTCACTCCCAAATATTTGGTGAAATAAATCCAATCAATCTTTTGCCCCCGTATATCTTTTAAGTTGGTTTTGTTTTAGCATCAGCAACCTCTGTTGATGAATCAAGGAAATAGAATATCATGTGCGTGATATTCTTGACACGGCCTCCTCATGCAAATGGGGAGGCTCTTGTCATTTAAAGATATTCATTCTAACTCATAAGGTATCAGTATATAATCTTTAATGTGTAAGTGTCTGATTACTATCAAAGTAAAATTTTATTTCTGGCTGAAAACTCATAATCGCTAATATGTCGCTATCGCTCTAAAAAATTTGATTAATTTTAAGTGTTACTTCAGAGTAATAGTGTCAAGAATACATAGCATGGTAGACTTTTTTATAAATTAAAAAGTTTGTCGATGTCAATTTTATCCATAGCAACTGTCCAGCAGATCTCTGCGGATATCTTCCACAGGAAAAATACAGTTTATTATACTAATTCAAAGCCTATAACATTACATAGGAATAGGGATTACTGTACCAATAATCATATTAATTAATCAGGATTTATAAAATCCATACTGAGGTGTACACCCGTATATCTAGTATTAAAATAATTTATATGATTAAGACTACATCAATAGTTACTGGACTATTATTTTGCTTTTCTATCCTGCTTATATTTCAATACTGTACATCTACAGGTACTCAAAATCACGATTCTACTGAAGATATATCCAACCTTCTCGTAAGATCAGAAAAACTCCAACATGGACTCGAGTGGGATCAAATACAAAATCTTTATGGCCAACTAAGAGATAAGATTAATGGAGCCGATGATGACGAAGCTAGACTTACATTGGCTAAGTTATTTATTAAAGAAGCAAGAGTAACGGGCGAGCATGGCCATTACTACCCAGCTGCTTTAAAATCACTAAATCAAATCCTCCTAAAGCCCGATTTAAAAAAAGATATAAAATTTAGGACACTTACAACCAAAGCAGGAGTAGAACTATCACTACACGAATTTAACGATGCACTGAAAACAGCAGAAGAGGCTTATGCACTTAATAATCGTAACGCTCAGATTCATGGCGTACTCGTAGATGCACACGTAGAGTTAGGTAACTATGATGAAGCGGTAAAATTTGCTGATAAGATGATCTCTATCAAACCTGATCTTAGATCATACTCTCGAGTATCCTACTTAAGAGAAATTCACGGAGACAATGCTGGAGCTCTAGAAGCTATGAAGTTAGCAGTAGATGCTGGTTATCCAGGATTAGAAGAAACGGCATGGGCTGCTTTGACACTCGGAGAAATGTATTTAGAGGAAAATAATATAGATCAAGCCTTTTCGATTTTCGAAGATATTCTTGAATCTAGAACTGATTATCCTTTTGCTATAGCAGCACTAGGAGAAGTGTACTTGGCTAAAAATGATCTTACTGCAGCGGAATCAAAATTCAAAGATGCGATAGAAGTAATACCAGAGATAGGATTCTATCTCAGTTTAGCAAAGATATATAAGGATCAAGGTAGAACAGAAGAACTAGAACAGATCAAACCAGAGATTTGGGAGATGCTAGAAGACGATGTAGTCAATGGGCATAACATGAATCTTGAGTATGCAAGTATCTATACCGAACTATTCCCAGATTATGATAAGGCCTTAGCATACGCAATGACTGAATATGAAAAAAGACCTAAAAACATAGATGTAAACAGGGCACTGGCAAAAATTTACTTAAAGAAAAACGACAGTGAGAAAGCTACGATTCATTTTGAATTAGCTGGCACTACAGGGTCTGAACATCCAGAACTAAAAGAAATATCTGACGAACTATACAGCTCCATTTAACCATTACATAAAATTTAAAACACCTTATTATGGAATTTAATTTACCCTTAGAGCAAGCAGTAAGGAGAAGATTCGTACTTCTCCTATTGATTACTGGTGCGCTATTATTTACAATAATGCTGAATGCATCGAGCCATAGAGAAGCACCTTTGATCTCTAGCGATCCTCTTGCAGATAATACTGATCTGTATGCATTTAGAAGTCCTGACAATCCTAATATGATTACTATCATAGCTAATTATATCCCAGGGGAATCACCTTACGGAGGGCCTAACTATTATACTTTTGGTGAGAATATCAGATATGAGATACACGTAGATAATGATGCGAGTGTGCCTGGTGATGAGATCACTTATAGATTTACTTTTAATGTAATTAATGAAGATCCTACTACCTTCTTTAATATCAGATTGGGTAAGCAAAATCAAAAAGCTACTTACACACTTGAACGTAGTACAGATGGGGGAGCAAGTTTTCAGACTATCATATCAGATGGCATAGTACCTCCTAATAATATCGGTCCAAGATCAATAGAAAGTGGTGCTGGATTAAATGCCACTTATGCTTCTCTATTCAACGGAGCGATCATGGATGCAAGTACTGGTGAGAAGGTATTTGCAGGTCCTGTTGACGATCCGTTTTTCGTTGATCTAGGAGGTATCTTCGATCTAGGAAATGCGCCAAGACAAGATGGGCTTAATAGAGATGGACTAGCGAAATATAATGTACACACCCTAGCAATCCAAGTACCTATATCTACACTACTAAAGAGTGGTGCACCATCTACACCAACCAGCATACTAGACCCAGACTATGTGATCGGTGTATGGGCATCGGCTAGCAGACCAGCTATCAAGACTTTAGCAAGAGGTGATCAAGCAAGTTATTCAGGAGATTGGGTACAAGTATCTAGAATAGGCATGCCACTTACCAATGAGGCAGTAATGCCAATCGGTGATAAAGACCTTTGGAATAGATGTACGCCATATGATGAAATAACAGAGACTACTTGGGATGAATATTTTTACAATCCTGAATTAGCACTCTATATGGATGATTCACAGTTCGGTGGAGCCGTACCTGCATTTGCACCACTGAGAATACAGTCTGCTTCTTTAGGATCATTTGATTTTAGAAATGGTCAAGATGGGCTATATGGATTAAAAGGAAATCCAGCTTTAGATGGTACAGCTTTAGATGATGCTGTATTCGGAACCTTATTATTACCTGCACCTGGTAAACCGAGATCTGTAGATCTATGGCCAACCTTCCATACTGGAGTGCCAAATGTTATACCATATCAGTTAGCTACTGGTAAGGGAGGTAATCCTTTAGCAGCAGGTAAGCCATTTATAAATAACTTTTTACCTAATGGTGGAGATATGTTGAGACTAAATATGGCTGTACCCGCAACACCTAGAGATGACGCAAACTTCAGTACACTTGGATTAGTACAAGCAGCTGCAATAGGATTAACAGTAGCTCCATTTAATACAACTACAGACCTAGAGTTTATTCCTAACATGGATGGATTCCCTAATGGTAGACGATTAGAAGATGATGTCACTACAATAGAATTACAAGCAGTAGCAGGAGTAGTATTAGCAGCAGTTGGTTTATGGTATGATGATTATGATCCAGCAAGTTCACCGAGTCCAGTCACTAGTGATCTACTAGGTGTACTCACGTACAATACAGGAGTTGTGAAGAATGACGCTCCATTCACAAATAGCTTTCCTTACTTGGCAATGCCATGGAGAGGAACATCAGTAAACCAATAAAGTAAGGCCAATTAAGCAAGGACTTATTTAAAAAATAAACACCATTATGATAAAATATATATACATAAAAAATATAGCAGCTAGCTTACTGGTACTGTTGTTTGCAGTTACAAGTATGTTTGGTTCTAGCCATAGAGAGGCTCCACTTATCTCTAGTGATCCTCTAGCAGATAATGTAGACTTATACGCATTTCGTAGTCCTGATAATCCTGACATGATTACTATGATCGCTACTTACGTACCTTTACAGTTACCTCACGGTGGCCCTAACTATTATACCTTCGGACAGAACATCAGATACGAGATACACGTAGATAATGATGCTTCTATACCAGGAGATGAGATCACCTATAGATTCACTTTTAATATTGTGAATGAAGATCCTACGACCTTCTTTAATATCAGATTAGGAAAGCAGAATCAAAAAGCTACTTACACCTTAGAAAGAAGTATGGACGGTGGCAACTCATTTGAGACTATTATCACGAATGGAGTAGTACCCCCAAATAATATAGGCCCAAGATCGATAAATAGTGCTGTAGGACTAAATACAACTTATGGGGCATTATTTAATAATGCCATCACAACGGCTTCAACGGGAGAGACCGTTTTTGCAGGGCCAACTGATGATCCATTTTTTGTTGATCTGGGAGGTATTTTTGATTTAGGTGATTCACCGAGACAAGACGGAAAAAATGTAGATGGATTAGCCTGTCTAAATGTGAGTGCAATAGCTATACAAGTACCAATCTCAGTATTGAGAAAAGCTTCTGCTCCAGCAACACCTACTAATATATTAGATGCTGATTATGTAATCGGCGTATGGGCATCAGCAAGTAGACCAGCGATCACCACATTAAGCAAGGAC
>CALFUQ010000181.1 GCA_937929885.1 uncultured Saprospiraceae bacterium | reverse complement strand
GACATTTCTAAACCACTTGCCATGTATAAAAGGTGTGAGGCATGTGATCTTAATTTTGAGCCTGAACCTGGTTATTATTTTGGTGCCATGTTTATATCTTATGGTATTAGCGCCTTACTTTTTTTAACCTTAGCTGCTATCTTATATTTTGTTTTTGATCTTGGGGCTAATCCGATTTTGGCTTGGGTGATTTTTCTGGGTGTAGTTAGTTTTTTGAAAATTCTAAGATTGTCTCGATCTGTTTGGATTCATATTATGACTAGGTATGAAGGGTAAAGTGTTAAAAACCCTTCTAACCTCCCTTCTAAGGGAGGAATATGAGGGTTTTGTAGGCCTTGTTTGGATAACTCCTTCTCTTACGAGAGAGGGTTGGCTAGAGTAAAGATTTACTTATACTGCCCTTGAGCAAAATCCATAGCCTCTAAAATAATCGCACAAGCCTCCTTAATTTCATCACTAGAAATAATAAGCGGAGGAGCTAATCTAAAACTCCGATTATTAAATAAAAACCAATCCACAATCAATCCTATCTCATAACATTTGCCGACAACATGTTTCAGATATTTTCTTCTAGTGAGTTCTACGGCCATCATGAGACCACTTGATCTTACTTCCTTGATTATAGGGTGCACGAGTAATGATTTTATCAATTTCTCTTTTTCTAAAACGGAGGATACTATCTCATCGTCTAATAAGGTACTTAGTGTTGCTTCAGCCGCAGCACAGCAAACAGGGTGACCACCAAAAGTAGTTATATGACCAAGAACAGGTTTACTTACGAATGATGACATGATAGCTTGAGAAGAGATGAATCCTGCAATAGGCATCCCTCCACCCATAGCTTTGCCTACCAATAAGATATCTGGTTTAACATTATACTTTTGATAAGCAAACAAATAACCTGTCCTTCCAAACCCTGTTTGTATCTCATCTAAGATCATCAATGTCCCTGTCTCATCACATCGCTTTCTTACAGCAATCAAATAATCATCTTCGGGTACAAGTACACCAGCTTCAGCTTGCACAGGCTCTAAAATCACACAAGCAGTTCGTTTAGTAATATTAGCTAAGTCAGCCTTATTGTTAAATTCAATGTGATTGACATCTGGGAGCAAGGGATAGAAAGCTCTTTTATAATCTTCATCGCTCCTGAGACTCTCAGCACCTTGAGTGCTACCATGGTAAGCATTAGCACAGGCTATGATCTCTGTTCGCCCTGTGTATCGCTTTGCCAACTTCATGGCTCCTTCCGTTGCTTCTGTACCACTCATGACATAGTATAAAGAATCTAGGGAAGGATGTAAGTGAGAAGAAAGTAAGGAAGCATATGCTACTTGAGGGTTTTGGATGTGCTCTCCATAGACCATGGTATGAGCATACTTATCTACCTGACCTTTAATTGCAGCAGAAACTTTTGGATGACAATGTCCTAGCGAACTCACAGAAATCCCAGAGTTCATATCAAAATATTTCTTGCCTGCGGTGTCGTAGATGTAAATGCCTTTGGCATGATCTACTTCTAGCATCATGGGTAGATTACTAGTCTGAGCGACATGAGATAAAAATAGCTGTCTTAAACTTGGCATTTTCCCTTATCTTTGAGGTGCAAATGTAAGTCTAACTAGACATTAGTTTGCTTACTGGCCTTCCTAGATATAATCCCTGATAATAGCCGTCATTTACAGTCCTTAAATTATTATATGTTAATGTTTAATTAATATTTAAGCGCATTGATGCGTTCTATTGATTTACAAGGACTTATAAGTAGAGAATTCTTAATTTTAATATGAAAATTACAAACATGCCACGATTAATTATTGTCTTGCTAGTTGCAGCCCTTAGTGTGCCTGCACTGGGTCAAGGAATAGATTTTTATAAAGGTGATTGGAAAGACGCTTTAGCAGAAGCAAAGAAATCAGAAAAATTGGTTTTTGTAGATGCTTATGCTGAGTGGTGCGGTCCGTGCAAGCGAATGGCTAAGACTACGTTTGAAGATCAACAAGTAGGAGACTTCTTCAATGCTAATTTTATAAATCTTAAGATAGATATGGAGAAGGGGCATGGATTGACTTTCAGACAGGATTATCCTGTGTCTGCTTTTCCGACGCTTATGTTTTTGAATGGTAAGGGCGAGGTAATCCATAAAGTTACTGGAGCGAAGGATGTGAATCAGATCATTGCACTAGCTAAGCAAGCGATGGGTAAAGATGATAGAAGTGGGGATTATGAAGTTGCTTACGAAGAAGGGAAAAGAGATTTTGATCTAGTCTATAATTATGTCAGGGCATTAAATAAAGTAGGTAAGCCAACTAGCAAAATCACAAACGATTACCTCAGATCTAAACCATCTATCTCAGATGAGCAAATGACTAAGTTTTTGTTAGCGGCTGTTGTAGAAGCAGATTCTAAAGCATTTGAAGAGTTGATCAAGCGCAAATCAAATGCAGAGCAACTGACAGATAAAGATGCGGTCAAGAAAACAATTGTTGATGCTTGTAAGAAAACTGTAAACAAGGCAGTAGAGTATGAAAGTGAATTTTTACTCACTGAAGCTCAGAATAAAATGAAATCGACTTACAAGTCTGATGCAAAAGCTTTTGAGTATGAATCTAGAATTACTTACTACAAGGGTTTAGGTTATACCGATCAGTACTTAGCAACTGTAGAAGATTACTGTAGTAAAGTGATTAAAAAAGATGCTGAAGCTATCAATGAGTTAGCAGTTGATATATCTAAAAATCTAAACAAGAATAAAAAAGCATTAGAGTTAGCAGAGGGTCTAGCAAAGAAAGCGAGCAACCAAGGTAAGGAAGCAGATTATTATCTGACCTATGCTAAAATTTTAAACCTCAATGAAAAAAGTGAGGATGCTTTAAAGGCAGCTAACAAGGCATTAGAAATTACCAAGAGTAAAAATGAGCCTACTAGAAATATAGAAGGGTTTATAAAATACTTAGAGGCTCGTTAATGAGTTTTAAAAATGAATTTTAATTTTTTACAGTTACTAACCGCGTGAGAATACTTTTTACAATTTGTTTCATTTGCGCTATAAGTCTTTCTGGATTTGGGCAAAATGTTAGGTTCACTGCAGACGATTATGAATCGGCATTTATAAAAGCAAAAGCGGAGAATAAATTAGTATTTATAGATACTTGGGCGGTCTGGTGTAAACCATGTAAAAAACAAGAACCAGTATTCTGGGATAGAGGCCTCGCAACGTTTTTTAACGATCACTTTGTTAGTGTAAAAGTGAATGTTGAATCAAGATTTGGAAAATCACTTGCACTTAAATATGGAATAGTATTCTTGCCTACGCTGATGATATTGGATGATAATGGTAACGTTCGTTTTCGATCTGACCGATCAACATCAGCTGCTTTATTAACTGTAGATGAATTACTAGCGATAGCAGTCGATGTAGTATATCCGAAAAATAGATCAACTAGCACAGCAACAGCAGTTGCATCTCCACCAACAAGTAAACCATCAGTTACCGCAGCACCTAAACTTAAGCACGTACAACATACTGATCTATCTAAGCATAAGCAAAGAAATGAAACTGTAGTTAAAGCTGCTCCTAAACCATCAGAAACTATAACTACAAATCCACCTGAAATAAAGGCATCAGATATATCTGCGGCAAAAGGAGAAAAAATACTTTACGTGCTAGGTGAAGGAGATGACTTGCCCCCAGAAGTACTGAGAGAAGAGGCATACTTCAGGTTATCCCTTATGGATGGAAGTCATCGAGAAGCAGTGAAAAAATATCTTATTTCACAGAAGGATTGGTCAAAAGAAGAAAACATGAAATTCTTGTTTGACTTTTTATATACAACAAGGTCTGATGAGTTTACCTATCTCATAATCAACAGGCATAAGTTTGAAGAGTTATATGGTAAAGAGAAAGTGCATAATTCTATTAGCATCTTAGTAAATCAAACTTTACAGAGAGCTTTCCCGAGACCAGATCAAAAAGAAGCACAAGCCCTTTACTCATATATAAATCCGCAAACGAGTAGAAAAAAGGGAACTCGATATAGTTTGTTAAAGCTGCACGATGAAAAAGAAATAGATAAGTTTATTCCATTAGCAAACTCTTATCTCGATGACATTCATCCTGATGATGTAGAGATAATGATGCTACTTGCAAATACGATTTCAGAAAATATAGATGATCGAAAAAAGCTTAAATCAGCAATTAAGCTAGTAGATAGGAGTATCAAACTAAGAGGTTCAAAGTTTGAGTATCTCGACACCAAGGCATTTCTATATTATAAATTAGAGGATAAAAGAAAAGCTTCAGAAACAGCACAAGGAGCTATTGCACTAGCAAAAGATCTAGGTGTAAATTTTGATTCTACTCTGGAGTTACTTAAGCTGATAGAAGATTTATAAGTCTATCTCTAAGACAACTGGACAATGATCAGAATGCATTGCTTTCCCCAGATGTCCAGCAGATTTTATTTTACTTTCTTTAGATTTTGAAACAGAGATGTAGTCTATTCTCCATCCTTTATTATTCTTTCGTGCTCCAGATCTATAGCTCCACCAACTAAATTCTTGTTTATCAGGATGACAATATCGAAAGGCATCAGTAAAGTCTTTTTTAAACCACTTTGCTAGCCACTCTCGCTCCTCAGGCTTAAAGCCCGAAGGTTTGTCTTTGCGAGTAGGATTATGGATGTCTAGGTCTTCGTGTACAATGTTGTAGTCGCCGAGGATTATTAGGTTTGGTCTTTTCTTTTTTAACTTCTTGACCCATGGTCCGAAATCATGTAGAAACTCCATTTTGAATGCATGTCTAGCATCACCACTAGAGCCTGATGGGAAGTAGCAGTTAAGGACAGTCCAATCACCGAAGTCGGTCCTAAGCACTCTCCCTTCACTATCATACTTCTCCATTTTAGTGCCAGCGACTACTTTGTCAGGTTTAGCTTTGGAGAAGGTGACTACACCGCTGTATCCTTTTTTTACTGCTGAGTGCCAGCTTGCTGTGTACCCTAATTTTTCAAAGAGGGTAGGATCGACTTGGTCTTCTTGAGATTTGCTTTCTTGAATACAAAAGACATCAGGCTTTTCTTTCTTTAGCCATTTGATAAGATCTTTTTTAATGGCTGCTCTTACGCCATTTACATTGTAACTTATAATTTTCATCAGCTACTCTACTTCTTCTTAAAATGTAAAAGGGTCATTTGCATATCCGATATCAGAAAGCGTTTGACCAGCCTTGAGATCGTTGATGGTTACATCCATTAATTTCATTTTATGGTTTTGAGCAATTATTGATCCACCAGGTAATGTTTTCCAATTTTCCCATGTATTATGGACACCTCCGATCGGAATAATTCCTACCCACATCTTCCACGCTTCAGGTTTATTAGTTTCGTCTAATATCCACAAGTAGCTATCTCCTGGAGTAGTACCTCCTGACGAATAACTTACCATAAGTCCTTTTTTCCCGTTTTCTACTTCTACGATACTTCTTGTCACCCCTGGATCAAAAAGCTTGTAT
>CALFUQ010000180.1 GCA_937929885.1 uncultured Saprospiraceae bacterium | reverse complement strand
CCTTAATGTTGAGAATGTAAATGATGATTTAAGTTATGAATGGATAGGTCCAAACGGATTTACTTCTGTAGAGGCTAATCCAGATGAGAATTTGGTAGGGAGTAATTTAACAGCAGGCCTATACCAAGTAACAAGTCGAGTAGGAGAATGTGTATCTGATACAGCAAGAATCAATATTATTTTACAAAATGTAGGAGAACAACCAATAATTATAGGAGAAGAAAATATCTGTAATGGAAGCCCTATCAATCTAGAAGTAGAAAACATAATAAATGCTGATAATTATGTCTGGTTGCAAAATGGCGTTGAGTATTCTACGACTCAAGTAAATAGTCTTGTCATATTTAATTCGACTGAAGAGTTTGCTGGCGAATGGAGTGTGTTTGTCGAGGGAAGTTGCGGGGTAGATACTTCTGAGGTTATATCAATAAGTATTTCCGGAGAGTTAGCTGTTAGAGCTTTTAGTAATAGCCCTCTATGCGGATCTGAGAGCTTACAATTAGAAGTAACAGATATTGCAGATGCAAGTTACGCTTGGGAAGGCCCTGATGGTTTTACCTCTACTGAGCGCAACCCTCTAATCACACCTGTAGCAGGCACCTATAATGTTACAGTGTCAGCCACTGCAGATTGCGAAAGCACTGCATCTACAGAAGTTATCATTACTGGCCGACCGACTGTACAAGAGATACAAAGTAACATAACACCATGTGGAATAAATGAGGAAGACCTAAGACTGACTCCGATCATTGATTCAGACGAAAATTTCTTTTACGAATGGATCGGGCCGAACGGATTTACATCTAATGAAGAAATTGCGGTTATAGAAAATTTTAGCTCACAAGATGAAGGAGTTTATTCGTTAATTATCGCAAATGGAGTCTGCGAATCTTTGCCAAGTAACATAGTGATTTCAGAAGGAGTAACTATCGATGTGCCAGTTATAAATGGTAATGAAGAAATCTGTATCGGTCAGTCCATAACACTAGTTGCAGAAAATTTGTCAATAGAAGTAGAAGAATTTATCTGGACAACACCTAACGGACAAGAAGTGACTACAGAGCCACGATTGACCATCGCAAATGTAGATGATAGCAAAAGTGGTCAATATACCGTCAGGATAGAATCAGGAGATTGTGTATCTGATGAATCAGATAGTTTCACAATAGATGTTGGAAATGGAATTTCAACTCCTATAATAATCTCAAACGGTCCGTTTTGCATAGGGGAGACTATCCAGTTAGAGATAGCAAATGAAAATGGAGAGTATGAATGGCGTGGGCCAAATGATTTTGAAGCCACAAATGCTAACCCAGTTATCTTTAATGTGAGTGATATTTTTATTGGAGAATATGAGGTTAGAGTTACAAGCGGAGATTGTACTTCTCCTTGGTCAGAACCGTTTAGTCTGCAATTAGTAGATATACCAGAAGCACCCGTGGCTACATTGACAGAAGATGTTTTGTGTTCTGTTGATTTTGGGAGCTATGATTTTTGCATCCAAGAAACTTCATTGATCGATGGCGCAAATTATACTTGGATAAATGAGTCAACAGGAGATACCATAGGTATAACTAATAGTGCATGTCTTACTATTACTAGTGTAGAGAGTTTTAGAGCTGGTAGAAATAATGTCAATGTGTTTTCATCTATTGGTAGTTGCTTTTCAGAGCTTTCACCAAGAGTAACCATCACACTTGCTAATGGAGTGGGAGGGGTGATTGATGCTAACGCTGGTGAGGATTTATCTATCTGTGAAGATTTTGTAGAGTTACAAAGTACATTACTAGACGGAGAAAGAGGGGTTTGGTCTAGCCCAAATGAAAATATTGATTTTGGAGATGACATAGACCCGATGAGTACTGTTATGGGATTTGATGAAGGAGAAAATATATTGGTATGGACAGTACAAGGAGAAAGTTGTAGTGGTATGGGTGTTGATACGGTAAGTGTATTTTATGCTTTCGAGCCAGTTGCATTGGATGATGAATTTGATTTTGCTTCAGGAGAAGTTGTAGTTTTTAATCCATTAGAAAATGATGAACTACCATCAGATTTTGTCCTTGATATTATCAGCATCTCAGGAGGAGATAATCTAGATGCTTCTGACCCGATGGCTATTAGACTTGGTTTAGGAGATGGGGTCGGTGGACAGATAGAAGTTGTATATGAAGTATGTAATGAAGCATGCTCTGAGCTCTGTAGTCAAGCGACAGCAAGGCTTAATATCGAAGAGCAAGAGGAGTGTGTAGTAACTACCTTAATTACTCCTAACGGAGATGGCCTCAATGATAATTTCGAGATTCCGTGTCTTGAAAATGAAAGTTATCCTGGTAACCAGTTGACTATTTTTAATCAGTGGGGTGACGAAGTATATGTTGCTCAACCATATCAAAATGATTGGCAAGGGACTTATAATAATGAGGACTTGCCAGTAGGAACTTATTTCTTCATTTTAAATCTAGGAGAAGGCTTACAACTTCAAGATGGATTTATACAATTAGAACGATGAAGATATTAAGCACAGTTATATTAATGTTATCGTTTTATGCTTGTCTTGCGCAGCAGCAGCCATTGTACACCCAGTTCATGTATAATAAGCAAGTTTATAATCCAGCTTATGTTTCTGTAGAAGGTACTCCATCTATCGGGCTTGTTTATCGTACACAATGGATTGGGATCGAAGGGGCACCTGATTTCCAAGGTCTTAATTTTGCGATGCCATTAAGAAATGATAGAATAGGAATCGGAGTAAATCTCAAGAGAGTGAGCATAGGACTCACCAATGAAATATTATTAGAAGGGCTATACGGATATAGATTTGACTTAGGAACTGGTTCATTAAACTTAGGTATGCAGCTTTCGCTTAAGAGTTTTAATATCAATTTTAATGGTGACAATGTATTTACCAGTGATGGTATATCCAATGACCCAGCTGTCCAGGAAGGCTCACGATCAAACCAGATTTTTAATTTTGGATTAGGTGCATATTACAGGACGGATAATTTATTTTTTGGTCTATCAATACCTAGAGTTCAAAATGTAGATCTTAACACCACCAGTGAATTTGTTTTATCTCAGGAAGAAAGACATATCTATGGAATGCTAGGTGCTAGTTTCGATTTGAATGAAAATATCAGTTTAACTCCGCAGTTGCTTTTTAGATGGGTTAAGAATACGCCTTCTGATTTAGATGTGAATTTTAGCGCGAGATATCAAAGAAAATATACTGCAGGGCTTACCTATAGGCTAGGTGGCGATAGTAATTCATTTGGTGAGTCATTAGATGCTATCTTTTCTATGCAGGTCAATGAGAAGATCTTGATAGGCTTCGCCTATGATTATACATTATCTGCTATCAGAAAGCAAAGCAGTGGTAGTTTAGAATTTATTGCTAAATACAGATTTGGAGAAAGACAAGAGGTAGAAGACAGTTATATTAATCCACGATACTTCTAATGGTAAGGATAGGATTAAATATTTACTTCTTGCTGTACCTTGGGTCTAGTCTTATAGGTCAGGCAATCGACTATCCCGTAGATCTACAACAATTAAGAACGGCAGAGGTTACTAATTTCTCTCCTATCAATTCTGCGAATTTTGAATTTTCTCCTACGTTATACAATGATGGAGTAATATATGTGTCGTCTAGACCAAGAATTAAAAAAGGAAAAAAGAAAAGTAAGCAGCACACATTTGATCTGAAGTATTATGACCTATTGAAAGAAACCGAGGCGTCTGATTTTTATGAGAAAGATATAAATGACATACATCACTTTGGTCCATGCGCATTTAATCCTCATGAAAGTGAAATATTTTTCTCAGAAAATTATACAGATCGCAAGGGTGCAGATGGTAGATACCATATGAAACTTATCAGGGCTTTGTTCGATGAGGATAGTTGGAAAATAATTGACGATTTCCCATTCAATAGTAGTGAGTACTCTATCCTTCATCCAGCGATAAGTAAAGATGGGCAGACCTTAGTATTTGCTTCTAACATGCCAGGTGGCTATGGGAAGATGGATCTTTACTATATCTCTAAGACAGAGAGTGGATGGTCGCTCCCTATAAACATGGGTCCAGCAATTAATACAGAATCAAATGATGTTTTCCCCACCTTCTTTGGTAATGATCATGTATTCTATTCATCTAGTGCCAAGGAAAATGGCTTAGACATCTACGTCTGTAAGTTTATAGATGGAGAGTGGCGGTTTCCTCAGAGTCTAGGTAAGCCCATCAATAGTAAAATGGATGATATAGGCTTTACATTATCAGAGGATGCTTCCTATGGATTCTTTAGTTCTAATCGAACAGGGGGCTTGGGCGAAGATGATATTTATAAATTCGAATTAGTAGAGCCTATGGTGTTTCAAGATTTATCGCCTAAGTCATCAATGGTTATTGTCGAAGAAAGAATTGTGCAAGAAAGGGATGCTGCTTCGAAACCCATTGAGGAACCAAACAAATCAACTGAAAAGATAGAGCAGAAAAATTTTCAGTTTTTACTGTTAGACAAGGAATCGAAAAGTACTATCTCAGATGTAGAGATCAGTCTAACACC
>CALFUQ010000179.1 GCA_937929885.1 uncultured Saprospiraceae bacterium | reverse complement strand
GTGCCTACAATGGGTAAAGAAGTTTATCTAACTATCCCACCAGGGGTAAAACTACATAAAGCGCTTAGACTCAAAGGTAAGGGAATGCCGGTCTATAATAAGCCAGACAAATTTGGAGACCTGTACATTAAATTGTCTGTCACTATTCCAAAGAATTTATCAGATGAAGAAAAGGAATTATTCGAGCAGTTAAAAGTGATAAGTAGAGAAGAGGTATTAGCTAAAAGCAATTAGAAGATAACATTATGAGTGAATTCGGAAGATCAAAAAATCAGATCACATTTATCTATCTATCAGATTCTATCCGTGCGAAGAAAGCATTGGCATATAGTCGATCTGCAGGAATACCTATCAGAGATATAGATATATCTAAGACCATTTTGACTGGTACGCAGATAGCTGAAATTGCTAGCAATTTGGGACTTAGAATATCTGAACTTATCAATCAAAATCATCCAACATATGTGGAGAAACATGCACACCTTGATCTAGTCGAAAATGATTGGATTAAAATGATTCAGCATGAGCCAGAGATTATGAAACAACCTATTGCTATGAGAGGAGAAGAATGTGTACTGATAGAATCTCCAACCGACATTCTCAGATTAACAGAACCTAAACACAACTATTCAACATGAAAAATAACGGAATTTCAAAATACAAGTATAAAGACAACGTTTATTACTGTAAGGAATTTATAAATAGTTATTACTCAAGTACACTCAAGTATAGAGCTAGCGATCTGTTGTCATTAGGATTGAATCCAAATGATTTGGATATTGCTCTCAACAAAGCGCTAACGGCATGCAAAACAGCTGGTCGACCTATACGAAAACACTTTCTACCTATCTATACTTCAAGTGGAGATCAATTAATCCGTGATTGTAAACTATCTAAAATGGCTTATGCATTAGTTCTTCTTAATGCTAAAGTAAATAACGCCTCCGTTGCAGCTTTCCAAGTGAAAATAATAGCTGATTATCTAAACGAATGAGTAAAAAAATGAGCCTGACGAAAGTCATCTTTGGAGCTGATTTACATTAGTTATTTGCCCTTGGTCTTGAGATATCTTTAGATTAAACAAATAAACTAATCATGAAGAGATCAAGATTTTTTTGGGAAGGTATATTCATAATTATATTGATGATATTAGTAATGATACTAATGGTCAATGGCACTTTATCTGCCCAAATTCCAGACTCAGTAATTCAATCCCATCCAACTAATGTGACTTTGCCAGGTTTAGATCATCCTTACTCACCTGTAGGGCATACTACTAGGTCAGTTCAATCTCAACACAAAACTGATTTGACAGGATCAAAAGTATTTGTACTAGATGAATCCACTATGGTAGAAATGATGAAGCAAGATGAAAAGATTGCCATTTTAATGACTGCAGCAGTTGTCAAAGCAATAGGTAATGATGTGAAGCTTTGTGAGTTAATTAGATGGGATCTGAATGAAGCAATGGAAGTTGAAGGGTTGCATAAATCAGATAGTTCTATCGATTCGGAATTGAAGGCAGCAACAAAATGGATGAAGTCTGAAAACGGAAAAACTGCTACCCAGAAAAGACAAAAATGTAGTTGTAAATGTGCATGCTGCAATGGTACAGCAATGAACGATTGACACTTAATCCTCTTAAGAATCAGATACTAAAATTTAATTAACTAATAAAAGTATATATCATGAATAACTCAATAAATGTAATCACCGAAAGAAATCTTCAATTATTGATTAATGGTTTTGACCTTGCAAATGAGACAATTGGAGATAATAATGCATTGAATCTATTACTCACAGAAGACGCTGAATTTCAAGATTTCGATGAGATTAATTCTTTTTACATGAATGTTGATTGATAAACGTAAAATCCCTAGACACTTCAAATAGAAAATCATGGAACAAACTTTACTTTTTGCTCTTTTAATTATCCAAGCCTCTTTTCATTTACAAGGAATCTTTGCTTCCACTAACAAAATGGAAACTGAAAAATGGAATACAGATTCGATTTTCATTGATAAATTCTTTGAAGGACATAATAAACGGAAAAGTTGTTTTATCCTTTATTCGATCTCTACATTGTTGTTCTTTAGCTTAGCTTTTAATATTGAGAATTTGTTTGTTACCGGTTCTATATGGTTAAGTATGATGATCACTACTTTGTCTAGTTCCTTAATTGCCATCCAAGTCTTTCCCAATGCGATTGGTGTTTACATAAATAGATATTTTGCGATAGCTCTTAATGTCACAATTGCTGTTCTTTACTTCTATGTATACTTTAGTTTGCAAGTAAGTCCTTAAGGTCTAAGTGCTGTTTTTACTATAGACCAAAAAGCTAGCAGAATAAAAGAGGGCTTGATCCCTTTTAATAAACCCAGAGATAGATGAATTACTTGAGCGAGAACTATATTTTGCTTTTTCTGATACAAGTCCTTGTTATACTTAGTTGCGAGCGAACGCTAAGTGTAATTGGGTCACAGTCGGCTAAAGGATCCATTTTAATGGGGTTTATCTTTATCCCTGGCGGTGCAATGGAAATCGTAGTCGCTACTCTTGCATTAGATCTAGAACTTATAGGGCAATCAATATTTGTTGCGATCGTATTTGCTGCGCTTGCTTCTTCAATTTTAGCTGGGCACTTGATTGGATATCAGACTTCTAGGATGGGTATTGAAGAGAACACTGCAAGTATAAACCAATAGAGGGTAAATAAATTTTAAGATGTGAATGAAATCATTCTCTCTGATTTATCCTCTGACGAAATCCTCTCAATAGACTTACCATCATATATAAAATATCTTGAATGGTAGTAAGCGATAATCAATGCTGTTTTGATTTTCGAGATCGAGTTGTGAGTATTCTTTACAAACTCACCTGCTGATAATCTCTCAAACAAAATTTCAGCGTTAAATTCAGCTCTTCCAATATCAAAATCAGCAGTTACCTGACCTATAGATTTTATATCATGTCCATCAGAGCCTACCGTTTCCTTCATCTCTTTTAAAGCGGTGTTATAGCTCAATGCTTTCACATTATCAAGATCAGAAAGATTGCCATTAAAGGTTTCTAAAGCATCTACTTGTTGTATTACATAAGCTATAAGCTCAGGATTAGATTTATGGAAAATGAGCGACTTCTTACGGAACCCAAAAGGGTGGGCAAGGGATATAAAGCAATCATATTCTTTTGCGATAGCAAGTAGTTTTCTTGAAGGCACACCAATCTGCACGATGAATCTTTTGCGACGATAGGGCTCGATAGCTCGCTTGTAAAATGACTCGATATCTGATACGCGTTTGAAATAGATCAGAAATTCTAGACCTTCTTTAGTCCCTGCTTCAATTGCGGGTAGGGTAGTGATTTTGGTGCGTTCAAATAGTTTAATAGCACCACGAATTTCATTATTATCTGTAATAATCGTATTGATGTTTTCTCTCAAACATTTTTCTTCTATAGCGAGAATAGTTCCCCTTCCGTCTGAAAAGTTGGAATGACAATGTAGGTCTACTTGTTGCATCTATCTCTTGCTGATTATATTTTTTGATTTAGAAGCTTTTAATCTATTAGTCCACTTCACAAACTCATACCACATCACGAACAAAAACCCTACAACAGTACAAATAGAAAGTTGAGCAACTCCTAGCGGTTCGAATTTGAAAAATTCAGTCACGGCTGGTACATAAAGCATGATCAAGATCAGAAGCACATTGATCAGAATAATCATAGGGACAAGGTTATTTTTATACCTAAGCGTAGTAAAGATTGAAAACACAAAAGAACGATTCACTAAGGTTAAGAATATATTGGACGCCATAAGTGTGGTGAATACCATTGTTCTCGTAAGGTCTTCATTGTGTTGATTTTGTACAGCATATTGATAGACCAGTAGGCACCCCAATGTTATCATAAGCCCTTGTAGAATGGAAGTAAATATTTCTCCAGTAGCAAAGAAGGTGCTGGTGAACTCCCTAGGGGGAGTTTGCATTGTATCTGGTTCTATTGGTTCGTTTTCGTAGATGATTGAGCAGGTAGGTCCCATAATAAGTTCTAACATTATGACATGTACTGGTGTAAATATATGTGGGTAGATCCATCCCAAAGCTAGGGGGAAGAATACAATCAAGATGATTGGGATGTGGATAGAGATAATGTACTGTATTGCTTTTTTAAGATTGGTATAGATCCTTCTTCCGAGTGCTATTGCATCTACCATTTTAGATAAGTCATCATCTTTTAGTACTAGAGAAGCCGCATGCTTAGCGAGCTCAGCACCACGCTTACCCATGGCTATACCTATGTGAGCAGCCTTGAGAGCAGGCCCATCATTGACCCCGTCACCCGTCATAGCTACCACTTCATTATTTGCCTTTAGGGCATTGATGATTCGCATCTTTGCTTCAGGATACATTCTTGTAAATAGATTGGTATCTTTTACTCTTTTACGTAGTTGATTTTCTGATAGTTCCATTAAATCTGCTCCACTCATGCACCCTGATATATTAAAATCTATAGACTCTGCTATCGCTTGAGTTGTAGTTTCGTTATCACCTGTAATTATCTTAACCTCTATGCCTGCCTCATCGAAGTGATTGAATACCGATTTTATATTTTCCTTTGGAGGATCATAGAAGGATATCAAACCAATAAATTCAAATTTGAGATCTTGTTGTTTTTCGGGATACTCATTTCCTTCATGAAACGACTTGCCTACACCAAGTATTCGGAAACCTTTACTGGCAAATTGGTTTACCATCTCCAAGACACTTGCCTTCTCAGCATCAGTAAGATTACATACTTTTACCAATGCCTCTGGAGCACCTTTCGCGGCAATGATCTTTTCTCCATTTTGGTTTTTAAAGATGTGGGTCATCATTGGCGGTTTACCACCTAATGGATATTCGAATACGATCTTATAATCTGGTCTTAAATCAATCTTACAATAAGATTCATAGGCTTGATGTATAGCTAGCTCCATAGGGTCGAATGGTATCGGCTCACTTGCCCACATAGATATTTCTATCAGTTCTTTTCCAGGGTCGGATATATTATCATCATAATCAGAAACGACTTCTGAGTTAAAGTGATAAAGCTTTGCCAAGCTCATTTTGTTTTCTGTAATGGTACCAGTTTTATCTACGCAGATTGTAGTGGCGCTCCCCAAGGTCTCAACTGTGCTGAGCTGCTTGACCACCACTCCGAATTTCATCATGCGCCAAGCGCCAAGCGCCATGAAAGTCGCGAAGGCTACAGGTATCTCCTCGGGCAACACACTCATAGCGAGGGTAAGTGACTCCTGTAAGCTCTGGATTAGGCTATGAGATAAAAAATAGTTTATGATCCAAACCATTACAAAAATGACACCTCCCATAATGACCATTTTTTTAACGAAACTTGCGATCTGTATTTGTAGAGGCGTTTTAGCGTCATCTATATCCTCCACACTTTTGCCGATCAGTCCAAGTTTTGTACGAGCACCTATAGCAGTTACTTTCCCTATCGCTAAACCACTAGCGACCGATGTGCCCCTGTATAAATTAGGGTCTTCACCAGTTTTGCTTTTAAATATAGGAAGTGATTCCCCAGTAAGAATTGCTTCGCTTACAGAAAAATCGTTGGACTGTATGATAGTCGCATCTGCAGGAATAGATGATCCCTCTTCTGTAATAATCAAGTCGCCAATAACAATATCATTAACAGGGATTTCTTGTTCTTCTCCTTCTCTGAGCACTTTACAATTTGGCTTTATATATTCTTTAAGTTTGGATAAAGCATCATTACTACGTGCTTCCTGGTAGAGTGAGATAGCTGATACCATCACTATCGCTACGACCATGAATATTCCTTCCCCATATTCTCCAGTGATAAAATAGATCGTAGAAGCCAATAGTAAAAGCAATACCATAGGCTCATGTAATAAGCTTTTAATCAGAGATATGAATTTATTTTCCTTAGCAGAGACTAATTCATTTGTGCCATGAGTCATGCGCGATACATTGACTTCATCAACAGTCAATCCATGGTATGGTAAGCTCTCTATTGGTATAGGCATGTAGCTATTAAAGTATCAATTAATTTTTAATTTCAGAAAAATTGGTTCTTTTGAACCTAAGAATAAAATGAATCTCTGAATTCGTCCGAATCTTCTTCTAGTTGGATCATAGCAGCATATGCGCTGCAAGCAAAAAGTAGTACTGATTTGCCACCTTGTGCTGAGCAAAATTCCATTGTCTCTATCAACTCTGCACGACTAGCTCCTGCTATAATAGCATCATGTAAATTGATGGCCAGGTTCTCCTCGCTTTGATTTGTGATGGCTATTGACAGTGCCATTAGCGCTTTTTGCTTTGCTGACAAAGAGCCATCTTGACTGGTTACTTTATTCAGTTTATTCATCAACCTTAAAGATACGGGCAACTCCTTTTTTAGTCCCTTATATAGGGAGATGATGTGGTGGTAGTAGTCTGCATAGTTTTTCATTTCTTCTAGTTTATTTTTTAATCAGGGATAATGAGGATCGGTAAATCCTGGTTAAATAATTCTTCTTTCATTACACTATGGTGAAATAATCTGCTGAACCAATTTTTTTTGTGATGAATTATACACATGATTTGAGCATTCACATTATCAGCATAATCGTTTAAGGACTTTGAAATACTTTCGTTAAATGGGATTGCTTCTACTTTAAGTTTATATGCATCTAATTCATCAAATAGATTTTCATCAAATTTTAAGTAGCTATTAGGGTCTTTATAAACTTGTGCTATAAAGATTTTTACTCTTTTACTACCTATGAATTTTTTAACACCATTGAGGATATTCGGTTTTTTTAATAATTTTTCATCTGCACCTAATACAATCTTATTGAAATTTCTGAATGTTGATTTATTTGGTATCGAGATGACAGGTATCTTTGTATGGCGTACAATGTAATCAGTTACACTACCTATAGTTATATTCTTCAAGTTGGTAAGCCCAGTGGTGCCAATGGCTATTAGGTCTGCAGATATTTTTTTTGCCCTTTTAGGTATGTATGATTTAGGGTTTGCTGTGACGATCTTCGTACTCAACTCTATCTTCTTACTATTGAATTTAAGTTTAGAGACTAGCATCGTCATATCTTTTTCTGCAGGTTCTCTCATCATCGATTCTAAATCTAAAAACATATCTCCTCGCGATCTAATATCTAGGCAATGTAGAACCTCAATCTCACCTCCACTTTTGGATTCTAAATACCGTATCGCCCATTTGATGGCATTTACAGAGGCATTGGAAAAATCAGTAGTACATAATATTTTCATGATTTTATTTTTGATTTGAGTTAGTAGACGAAGTTGTTAGGATGAATGAATAATAATGGGATGTCAGATTTCATAATGAGATCCTTAGACAAACTCTTGAAAAGTAATGAGTTGATATAATTTTGATCCTCAGGAAGAACTATCATTAGGTCTGCTCCAAAATTGTATGCTGATGCTAATAAGGAGTCACCTACGTTATGACCCTTTACACGTTCTATTTCAAAACCAAAAGGCACATCTTGCTCTTCGAATAGCTCAGTGATTATCTTTTCTTCAACCGCAGTATAATTGTCATCAGCTTTCTCCTGTACATGTAAGAATTTTATAAATGCATTGAATTCAGTATTCCAGTTTCTAATGATCTTGATGAATGACTTGTCATTTAGATGCTTATCTGTGGCCACTATCACCTTTTTGTAACTTTTATATTCTGAATACTTAGGCACTACATAGGTAGGTACTTTGGTAGACTTGACTATTCCTAGAGATATAGTTCCAAACCAATTGTCAAGGAGATTATACTTATCCTTGGTACCCATGACGATAAAATCAAAATCACTCTGAGCTACGAATTCTCGCATTGTTGGGACCACAGTGCCGTATATGACTCTTATGTTTATGGTCTCTGGGGTGTGCTTCACATCTAAGCATTTACAGACAAACTTGTTGAGCTCTCTCATTTCTGCATTACTTCCTGATACCGTACCATAGTTGGTTTCCAGCGATCTATCATTTATATGTAAGACTGTAAAGCTTGCATTTTTATAAGCTTGCATTGCATACTTTATAGCATTGCAGGCAACTTCAGAGTAGTCTATTGGGATTAATATCTTATCCATCTTGTTTTACTTGTGAGTTATTAATAAGGGTGTCTTTGTGTTTGCAATTAGCTGCTTGGTTAAGCTTTTATGAAAGAGGTCTCTTATCAATCCTTTAGAAGCTCTACTCATAACTAATAGATCAGAATTATTTTTGGTAACGTGACCTAGTATTGCTTCTAATTTTGAATCGCCTTTTATAAGTTTATAAGAGACCTTACCCTTAGGGTAATAGTTTGTTATCAGATTCATTAATTGATTCTCATGGTACCCATCTTTTTGATCGACATGAATTAATTCAATATCTGCGTTGTAAGGCGCTGCTACTTTTATCAATTCTTCTACGGCATACGCATCTATTCCAAGATCGTTAGAGCAGAAAACGATTTTTCTAAATGGGTTGAATTTAGTCCCATCTGGTACAAGAAGAACTGGGCAAGCACTTTTGATAGCCACATCAGTTGATACTGATCCGAATAATTTTTTCATATTACTCTTGCCCTTAGCTCCCATGACCATTAACATGTTTTCATTTCGCTTTGATAGGTTTACTAACTCTGGGACTGGGAACCCAGTAAGGAATTCGCTATCGATTATGAGAGAATTAGGAGAGTCGAAATATCCTTCAGTAGATATCTGTTGTTTGAATTTTTTAAGATTCTCACGTTGTATTTTTTCTATCTCAGGATCTATGTACGTTACCTCATTCATACTTACAGGCGTCGGGTAGTAACTGTAAACTAGACTTATTACGCCTGAGCTAAATTCTGCCATATCTTTAGCATATCTAACGGCATTTACAGAAGCATCAGAAAAATCTATTGGAACATATATTTTCTTAAGATTTCCAAAATCTTCTTTACCTAGCACCCATTCGTTTACTTCATTGATAAATCTGTTGACGTTTTTCTTGCCAATGGATCTATATTCATTACCAACCTTGACAGTAGGGATGCTCATGATATCTTCTTCTATAAAAGCATCAGTATCGTTTACTTCTTTGATAGATAAATCAACTCCAGCTTTCTCAGCTAGATTCTTGACATGCATTTTGAGATATTGGTAAATAGAAGACTGCTTACCGTATAAGGTTATGTCTATCATGCTACTACTTTTTTATTGTTACCAGTTAAGTGATTTATAATATCATATGTTGTCACTATCCCTACTGCTTTTCCTTCTTGTACTATTGGAATGGCATGAAAGAGATTCTCGTTAAATATTTCTACAGCGACCCTTATCGTGTCATCTGGAGATAACTTAGCTATCCCAGTGGTCATGATCTGCTGTGCTGTCCATTTCTTTAACCTAAAAAGATCTATACGTTTATCTGTGTTGTAGTCGGTATAACCTCTTTTGAATAATTGGTAGTCCGCGCTACTTATCATACCCTCTAGTTTACATCCTTCGACTACTAGGATGTGGTGGATATTGTTGGTCCTGAATATATTTTCAATCTCTTTCATCTTGGATGCCTTTGATACCGTGATAAGATCAGATGACATGATTGACTTAATCGGTTCTTGTAGATTCATATGTGATTTCTTTTATTATTTATATATCAAATGTATTTTGTCTACATTGGTAAAAGAATGACTCTAATCACATCTACAGATGATATTAATCAGGAATGGCTAATCAATTAGAAGACATAGCGCTAAGACTACAGGGTATAATCGATGCTGCTATAGATGGAATAATTACCATAGATGATCGAGGCAATATAGAATCCATTAATCATGCAGCTGCTACCCAGTTCGGTTATACAGATAATGAAGTAATAGGTAATAATGTTAAGATGCTCATGCCTGAGCCATACCACGCAGAACATGATGGCTACATACATAGATATAATACCACTAAAAAGCCGAGAATCATCGGGATTGGTAGAGAGGTGGTAGGTAAGACTAAAGAGGGTAAGCACTTCCCATTTAGACTAGCAGTAAGTGAAGTGATACTAAATGATAGAGTGATATTCACGGGAATCATACATGATCTATCAGATATCAAAAAGGCAGAAGGCGAATTAACTGCCCTAAATGAAAAGCTTGAAGCCAAAGTTATCCAGAGAACAAATGATCTCGAAGATGCAGTTAATAAGTTACTGCTTGCAAATAAGACTCTGGAAGACAGAGAAGAGGAATTAAATTCCGCTCTAGTAAAAGAAAAAGAACTCAATGAGTTGAAATCGAGGTTCGTCTCTATGGCTTCTCATGAATTTAGGACACCACTTTCAACTATATTATCCTCTGCTCAGTTGATCTCTAGATACACAGATGAATCTCACAATGAGAAAAGAGAAAAGCATATTAATAGGATAAAATCCGCTGTTGGAAATCTCACAGGAATACTCAATGACTTCTTGTCACTTAGTAAGATAGAAGAAGGATTAATCACAGTAGAAAATGAAGAAGTGGAGGTAGATGCTTTGTGTAATTTGGTTATGGATGAGGTTAAAGGGTTACTAAAGAAAAATCAAGTAATAGATCATCAAACAGATACAAAGGATTTAGTAATTAATTCAGATCGAAGGATATTAAAAAATGTGTTTTTCAACTTGTTATCAAATGCTATCAAATACAGTAATGAAGGAGATATTATATATTGTAAAGTCATTACAAGTAACAAAGAAAATATAGAGATCAATATAATTGATCAAGGAATCGGAATTCCTGAAGAAGACCAAAAATATATGTTCGAGCGATTTTTTAGAGCAAACAATGTGGAGAACATTCAGGGGACAGGACTAGGGCTTAACATAGTCAAGCGGTATGTGGAGCTGCTTGGCGGAGAGATAAGCTTTACCAGTAAGTTAAGCCAAGGAACTACATTCAAAGTAATCATACCGCGAAAATGAAAAAGATATTAGTCATAGAAGACAACCTGGAAGTAAGAGAAAATCTATGTGAGATTCTAGAGCTCTCAGGATATGAAGTCCATGCAGCAGAGAATGGTAAGATAGGAATTGAGCAAGCCAATGCCGTAATGCCTGATATTATCCTGTGTGATGTTATGATGCCAGTCTTAGATGGATTCGGTGTTTTGAAGATTCTGAATAAGAGTCCTAAGATCAACCATATTCCTCTAATATTCTTAACAGCGAAAGCTGAAAAGACAGATATGCGAAAGGGTATGGGTTTAGGTGCGGAAGATTACATTACCAAACCTTTTGATGACGTAGAGTTATTAGAGGCGATAGAGATACGACTCAAGAAAGCAGAGCGAATCGGTAAGTCATTTGATCAGACTGAGAATGGTTTGCAAGCATTCTTCTCAGAAGCAAAGGCTAATGAAGCATTTGAGGATTTATCTATGGATAAAGAGATTAGGAAATACTCTAAGAAGGACATGATATTTGAAGAAGGGCAGAATGCGCGCTGGCTGTACTTTATAATCAATGGTCAAGTAAAGATTTATCAGACCAATGAGTATGGTAAAGAATTAACTACCCAATTGCATAACGAGGGAGAATTTTTTGGCTATTTCCCGCTGATTAATGAGCAGGCTTATAGTAACAATGCAGGATGTACCTCGGATGTAACTTTACAGTTGATTCCTAAAGAAGACTTTGCTAAACTACTATTCAACAATCGAGATTTCTCAGCCCAATTTATCAAGATGCTTGCTAATAAAGGAGAGGAGACCGAAAGCAAGTTGATTGATATGGCTTATAGTTCTGTAAGGAAAAAGGTGGCGAACGCCTTAGTTGCGTTCGCCAAGAATAAAAAGGGTGTTATCGATAAGGATAAAGTCTCTATTAATGCTTCCCGTGATGATCTAGCTGCACTTGCAGGTACCGCTAAGGAAACGCTCATAAGAACCCTATCTGATTTTAAATCAGAGGGACTCATCGAAGTCGATGGAAAGGCAATCGTCATCCATGACTTGTCAGAGCTCGATGATCTTATCGGGTAATATCTTTAGGCAGCGGCTCTAGATGTAAGAGTATAGCTCTTAGTTCTTTTGCTTTTCTCAAATGCTGCGTTTATAGCCTTACTAATACTCCAATTAAAGCTTATTCCCATTAGAGCACTTAAAAAAATAGGTACTGCTAGCAAAGCAAATGCTGGATAACCTACCACAAACGGTATTATTACGGCTGCCATCATTATGTAATATCTGATTACGATCGTTTCGATTGATGCTTCAAAGAATTTCATAGTATTGTTTTTTTGTTACTATAAAGATCTTGTCAATTGAGTAAGCGACCAGTGATGTTAATCATAGGAAGAGATGATCTTTCTCATGGTTATTATTGAGATTGAATCATCTCAGAAGGGTTTTTATTTAAGAAGTCAAATAAATTCGACGTCCAAAACAACGCCTATAAAATAAAAACCCCTGTAAATCAATGACTTACAAGGGTTATAGTAGCGGGGGCTGGACTTGAACCAACGACCTTTGGGTTATGAGCCCAACGAGCTACCAACTGCTCCACCCCGCGATATATCTTTAGCTATTTCTAGCGCTTTATTATTGGTATATAAATTAAAACATTCCTTTGAACGGTCGGCAAATATATATAAAATTGCCTTGTCATGCCAATTACATTCTTGGTCTCATTATGATTAATATTCAACTTTTTTAGGGTACATCGCAGTTATAATAGTATTACTAATGTAAGTTTGAATCAAATTAATACTACCCATTTAATTTAGAAAATACATGAAATATTTATTATATATTTTATTATTAACTCCGATCAGTTTGATAGGTCAATCAGGAGTAGGTAAGATGGTTGCTAAAAAGGCTACCAAAGAGGATATAATCATATGCAATCACTCAAATCATTATGTCCCAAATTATACGCCACGGAAAAAGTATATCAGAAAAAATCTTAAAAGTAAGCCAGCCACTTTTATACCTACTTACAATAATGTTCCCGCTGATTTTGTGGAGGCAATAGAGTTTGCGTTTGATGTAGTAAGTGATTTCATTGCTAGTGAGGTGCCGATTTATGTCAATGTGAGCTATGAATCGCTAGGAGGTAATGCACTTGCTTCAGCAGGGCCAGGAGGATTCTTTTCTAACTTTCCAGGTGCGGTTTATTATAATACGTTTTATCCAGTTGCTTTAGCAGAAAAATTAGCTGGCAAGGCTTTAAATGAAGATGGAGAAAGTGACCTAAATATATCCATTAATAGTGGTCAAAGTAGATGGAATACAATTCCTAATAATCCTAACATTGGAAATAATTATGACTTAGCAACTACGCTGATACATGAGGTGATTCATGGACTAGGTTTTACAGCAGGTTCTAGATATAGCAATGATGGAGCGGGTTCATTATCTGCTACTATTTTTTCACGGTTTATTGCTAACGGTGATGGGACTAACTTGCTGGATGGATTTATCCAAAATACACAAGGGCTTGGTCGCGAGCTAACAGGCAGAGATCTTTTTTTTGAGAATGCAGACTCAACTAATGATGTCAGATATGAATTGTACGCTCCTGGTCTTTTTGAAGAGGGGTCTAGTATCTCTCATCTTGACAGAGCCACATATCAAAGTGGTTTAGACAGGATGATGACACCTGTAGCTGATAGAGGGGATATTCATTATAGTGCTGGAATATCAGAAAATATATTACATGCAATGGGCTGGAATATTACTTCTGTAGTGCATGATCCTTTACTATTTACCGAAGATGTCAATGAAGATTACCTTGTCACCGCAACGGTTAACTCAGACATAGGATTTGATACCAGTAGTTTGGTCCTTCATTATTCTACTGACTCTTTTAATCTGGTGGATATTACCGTGCCACTAGATTTTAATCCTAATAGTGAGGAGTACTCTTTTCTACTTCCTGCAACGGGTGAGGAAATCCAATATCAATATTATTTCGAATTGGATGAATTAAATGGAATCAAAAGACTAGTACCAGCACGAGCTAGGGAAACATTCTTCACCTACAATTTAGGGGCAGACATAACTCCACCTGTGATTGAAGGGCACGAGCAGCTGATGGCAATAAATGAAACAGATGTACAATTTACCTTGCAAGTAAATGACATTGATGATTTCTTTACGGGAGTAGATTCTTCATCTCTTGTTGCTGTAGTTTCTTTGAATGGTAATTTGGAAACGATACCATTTGAAGTAGTTGAAGAAGAATTTGCAAGTGTTATCCTTACTACTTTTGAAGCTACTTATAATCGCCCTGAGGCATTTGATGTAACAGACGAATTACTTTATAAAATCACTTTGCAGGATAAAGCTTCAAATACAAATGAAGGTAGTCTGCCTGAGAATGGGTTTTACACGATAGCTATTAATGAAGTACCGGAAGCTGTAGTTACTTATACCAATGATTTTGAAGTTGAAACTGATGATTTTTCTGGGTCGGGCTTTTCTATTCGCTTAGAGGATAATTTTGATGGCCCAGCTATTCATAGCCGACACCCATATCCTCAAGCAGGAAATGGTAATACGTTAGACTTTATTTATAATTTGAATCAATTGATTCTAATAGATGAAGAAAATCCTGTTATAAAATTTGATGAGATAGTTATAGTGGAGACAGGGGAGCCAGGGACTACTTGTAGAGGTTCAAATTGTGATGATATGTTTTGGGACTATGTAATAGTAGAAGGCCAAAAACTTGGAACTTCAGAATGGTTACCTCTTCTAGATGCTTACGATTCTAGAGGCAATGCTAATTTCGTAAATGCATACACTAATGGTCAAAATGGTTCACAAGTATTATTTGATCCACGCACGATTAGTCTAATCGACTTTGGGAGTTTCGACATAGGAGATCAAATTTTTATCAGATTTAGATTATTCTCAGATCCTGGATTAGGAGCCTGGGGGTGGGCAATTGATAATCTTAGGATTCAGCCACTTAAAACAAATACCCTAGATAAAGAGTACGTAGATCGATTCGATATATATCCAAATCCGATATCTAACTCCCAACTATTAAATCTAAAGATTAGTCTTAATAAAAAGCTAGATGGAGAGTTATCTTTGGTAAATGCAGCAGGTCAAAATTTGATAAATACAAAAATTACAAATCAAGACAATATCACTGTTACTTGGGATATTTCTTCACTCGCATCAGGAGTATACTTTGCTCAGCTACAGAATAATGAAGGAGTATCAGTTAGGAAAATAGTAGTGGAATGATATACTATAATTGGGTTAATGCGAAGTAGGTATCTTGATATGTTTAGGCAATAACTGATTCGAATTGCTAGCTTCTAAGCTATTTATAGTAAGTAGTTCACTTAAAGAAATATTACACTTCTTTGCTACCATGCTTAGTGTTTCGCGTTTACCTAGTTTGTAAAGGCTATATGACTCAAAAACGGGAATAGTAAAAGCCCATTTATTAATCTCTTTTTTTGAGACTAACGCAGTATAAGTATTGGTTTTAACCTGCGTAATATTTATTACATCTCTTTTAAGATAGTTTGGAAGTGATGCAACCACAATCTGTGCAGAATAGTTATTAGTAACAAAAGTACTCATGCTGTTAGAAGGTAAAGTGAGTTGGTAATCACCGTTACTTTGCGGTATGAAACCTTTAATGTATTCAGGGTTAAGTGTTTCTATTATTTCTATGGTTGTACCTGATTCTTGGGCTATAGTAGTAAAATCTATTTCCTCAAATATCTTAGCTGTTATTGTATTTAGTAAATCTGATTCTGCAAACTGAGTATCGATTCCATGATGCTGGTAATAGTTAGATAGATAAGCAGCAGCAACAAACTTAGGTAAGTATGATCGAGTCTCTCTTGGTAAGTATTCATATACATCCCAGTAAGAATTACTTCCTGCTTTTTTTATAGCTTTACGGACACCACCAGCGCCACTATTGTATGCCGCTAATACTAATGTCCAATCATTAAACTCTTGATATAAATTGTGTAAGTACTTAGCTGCGGCCTCTGAAGATTTTTCAGGGTCCATACGCTCATCGATTAGCGCACCTATCTGCAGGCCATATGCTTGACCAGTACTTTTAATAAACTGCCATAGTCCTACAGCTCCAGCTTTTGATCTGATAGTCGTACTAAGATTAGATTCAATAATCGGCAGATACTTAAACTCTTCTGGGACATTATATTTTTTAAGTTGTCTTTCGAAGATGGGGAAATAGAGTTGAGATTTTTTTAGAATTTTTTTAGCCCCTGGCTTATAATTGGTGTATTCTATAATCTTTGTTCTGGCGAGATTTGTTAATCTCATATCTACTTGAGCATCAATAGAGTTGATTCTTTCTTCTAGGACCTGATCTGAAGTAGTGAAGGGATTGCCGATAGAATTGGCAAAAGTTAAGGAAGAGCAAAAGCATAAACACGCTAATGCGAATGTGAATTTTGTCATGGGTTATGTTTAGAAGTTCTTCCGAAGAAGTTGTACCTAGAAAATCAAAGTTACAACTATCATAACGATAGAAACTTCTCAGTGTTTAGTTTTACAACTACAAAAATAGAAGTATTTAAGAGATATTATAGTTTTATATAATTTGAAAGTGACTGATTTCTAATAAATTGGTGTTGTAAATAAGAGATATGGAGATTAATAATTTTGTGTAATGAACAATTCGCAAATTTTGAGCTTTAAATAATTACAATAAGTCAAACTAAAAATTAAAATGAAGGAATTAAGCAGAGCAACATTTGGAGCGGGATGTTATTGGTGTGTTGAAGCAGTTTTTCAAAATTTAAAAGGTGTAGAAAAAGTGGTTTCAGGCTTTATGGGAGGGCATATCAAAAATCCAGCTTACAAAGAAGTTTGTCAAGGTACTACGGGTCATGCGGAGGTTTGCCAAATAGACTTTGATGAAACTGTCATTAGTTTTGAAGAATTACTAGAGGTGCTTTGGACGACACACGATCCAACAACACTTAATCAGCAGGGAGCTGATAAAGGAACACAATATAGATCAGCAATTTACTACCACAGTGATCAACAAAAAGAGGAAGCAGAGAAATCAAAAAAAGAAGTAGCTACTAAGTATTGGGACAATCCAATCGTTACAGAAATCACTCCTGCATCAGAGTTTTATAAAGCGCCAGATTACCATGATGACTATTTTAATAGGAATCCAACACAAGGGTATTGCAGAGTAGTTATCAGTCCAAAGATTAGTAAGTTTAAAAAGAAGTACGCAGATAAATTAAAATAAATGGACACAAATAAATACAATCAATTAAACGAGCAAGAATCTTATGTTATACTTCAGAAAGGAACTGAGCGACCTTTTACAGGGGAGTATGATAAACACACTGCGAAAGGAACCTACATCTGCAGGCAATGTGATACACCGCTATATACTTCGGAGCAAAAATTTGATTCTGGTTGTGGTTGGCCAGCGTTTGATGATGAGATTGAGGGTGCAGTGAAGCGGGTGCCAGATGCAGATGGCCGCAGGGTAGAGATAATTTGCAATAATTGTGAAGGACATCTTGGTCATGTATTCACTGGAGAACGACTGACAGCAAAGAACACAAGACACTGCGTTAATTCTATTTCTATGAAATTTGTTCCTCAGGAGTAGGGATAAATGGTTCAGTCCAATTTTCCTGTAGTTGACTTAGATTCTTGTTAATCGCTAACTTGATATTATTTGATAATTCACGTCTATCTTCACTTGCATACGGAGTTCCAAAATGCAACTTAGCTTGTGTTCTCCACTTACCTATCTGCCTAAAATATTGGGCTCCTATAGGACCACTGGCCCATCTATCATTCTTTGTTTTATACTCTACAGATATAGGGACGATTTTAAAACCATTCTTAGATGCCTCTGAGAATGTTCCCATTTTAAATGGTTTAGTTTGCTGGTAAGCACCTGTTGTTCCTTCTGCATATATAAGAACATTGTAACCAGCTTTAATTTTCTCCACCATCTGTACACGCGTATTACTGCGACTGTTTTGATTATCGCGGTCTACCAATATTACTCCAGTCACATCAAAGCCTATACTTAGAATCGGCATCTTGCCAACTTCAGCTTTGGCTATAAAGAAAACATCAACAAATGGAGCCATCACAAAAGGATCAATAAAACTCCTGTGATTACTGACATATAAGCAAGGCTCCTCAATTGGTTTGCCAGTGACTTTTATCTTGACGCCCAATAAGGGGTTTATAAGCTTGAGGTAATTTCTTCTTAATCTAAAATCACGTTTTGGTGTACGTTTATAGACTATGCTTGTAAGTAAGTAGATTGATAAATAAACTATCATGATGAGCACCATTAATAATGCTCTAATAGTCCCTAAGATATAGTTGAATATAACCACCTACGCTTCGATAAGTTCTTTAGCATTTGAAATGGCAGCCTTGGACGGAGGGTCACCACTCAGCATTTTAGCTAGCTCATTTACGCGATCTTTGTCAGGTAAGCTCCTAACTTTAGTAACAGTGTTTTTGCCTGACAATTCTTTGTAGACAAATAAATGCTCGTCTGCTCGTGAGGCTACTTGAGGAGAGTGAGTGATAGAGATAATCTGATGATTTTTAGAGAGATCAGAAAGTACTAGACCCATCTTGAGCGCCACCGCTCCTGAGATACCAGTATCGATCTCATCAAATACAAGGCTTGGCAATTTCATCTTATCGGCTATCAATGATTTGATACTAAGATTTAATCTGCTTAACTCTCCACCAGATGCTACATCCTTAAGAGATTGTGGTTTAGAGCCTTTATTAGATGCAAATAAGAAAGTTAGTTTGTCTGATCCAGTGTTAGTAAATGTATCTGATGATTGTACTTCTATAGAAAGATTTGCGTGTGGCATGGATAAATCATGCAATAGTTTATTTACATGCTTTTCTACTTTAGGACTCGCCTTGATCCTTGCAGCAGTTAGTTTTTTTGCGATCACTTTAAGTGCCTCCGCTCTAGTTTCGATAGAGGCTTTTAAGTCCTCGATTCTTTTGTCAATATCCTCTATGCCTGATAGTTTATCTTCTATGCTAGTTTGCAATTCTAGGAGCGAGGACTCGTCTTGTAGATTATGTTTACTCTCCAGGCCATTGATCATATCTATCCTATCTTGCAGCTCTATGATTTGCTCAGGATTGTAGACAAGGTTACTGGAGCTATCCGATAATTCTACACTAATATCTTCTAGCTCTGTAATAATAGCATCAAGCCTATTTGCGGTTTTTTCAAAAGATTTATTAGCCTTCTGCAAAGTTGCTACAGAACGATAAATACCTCTCAGCTTATCGATCAATGTATCTTCTCCATCAGTAATCAAGTAACTACTCTCGCTGCAGATTCTTTGTATATCTTCAGCGTGGGTGAGCTGGATTAAATCAGATTGTAGTTTCTCCTTTTCGCCTACTTTGAGATCTGCCTTCATTAATTCATCCAACTGAAATTTTAGATAGTCTGCTTCTTTCTTACTGTTGTGATCTGCATTAGTGATTCGCTCTAGTTCATCAACTTCACTTTTATAGTGCTTATAGTTATCTCTATATTTTTTGAGCGTCGATGAGTTGTTGGCGATTTGATCTACAACTTTTAATTGGAATGCAGGTCTGTGAATTTCTAATGTTGCAAACTGCTGATGTAAGTCAATGATAGAGTTGCCGAGTTGGGTTAGTGTTGTGAGATTCGAGGGAGTATCATTAATGAATGCCCTAGATTTTCCAGTAGTACTAATCTCACGTCTGATTATTAATTCATCATCATAATCTAGGTCATTCTCTTTAAAAAATGATTTTAGATTGTATTCAGATATGTCTATCACTCCTTCTACAATGCACTTTTCATCAGCGGTAAATAGCACTTTGGTGTCAGCTCTTTTACCTAGTATCAGATTAAGCGCTCCGATAATGATAGACTTACCAGCACCTGTCTCACCAGTAATAATATTAAGTCCTTTTTTGAACTCAATCTCTAGCTCCTTTATGATCGCGTAATTCTTTATTCTAAGTGACTGTAGCATGAACCCTAAAAATAAACTAAGTTATATGATTGGCAAAGACTATATGAATTGATAAATTGATTATCTCAGTTTATCTATGATAAGATGTTGAAATGGAGGTTATTATGACTGTAAAATCGAATCGATAAGGATTTTAAGTGAAGCTTCTGTGGGTTCGACAGGCATTAAAACTTCAGCATCTTCGTATTGAGATATTGCTTTTTTAGTTGACTTACCTAGTGCTATTAATATTCTTGCGGTATCCACCTTTTTATTTTGAAAGTATCCATCCACATTCATAGGGCTAGTGAATACAGCAATGTCTGTGCTTGGAATGACGACTTCTCCGTTGATATAATTGTTATAGGTAACCAAGTCTGTGCCTTCAACTTTCTCGCCGATATTTTCTTGAATACTCTTAAGTGAGTTTTTAGCTCGTACATAAACTACTTTTTCACTTTGGGCAACTTTTAAGAACTCTCTAGAAACATGATCTGCATCACCAGAACCAATAAATTCTGGAACTCGATCTTGCATATCCTCATACTGCTTAGCTGTGCCTTTACCCATAGTTCCAATCTTGATACTATCAAGGATGCTTCTATCCAATAATTGTCGCAAACCAAAGTAAACTCCATTTCTGCTGTAGAAAAAATACCAATCAGCTTTAGGGAAAGTATCTACAATGACCTCATCGAACTTAATTAAGGATTTACCTATCAGTTCATAATTAGCATTCACCCTCAGAGGCGAATTACTAAAAACAGATCTCGAGATAAATACCGTCTTAGATTTCATCGTCAAAGATGTCCTCTAAATGCCCAATTTTTTTCATAGCGATAAAACATCTAGTAGCTGCAATTACATCAGCCCTTGCATTATTAGGAGGTGAGAATCCCTGATTAAACAGCTTAGAATGTAGCTCTTGGAGAGAAGGCCATTTATATCCTCTTTTACCTTTCAGTTTGCATAAGAAAGTTCCTTCCTGCATTAGGCAATAGCTGTCTGCATAAGCTAGTGGATCTGTTTTTTTTGCTCTTATACATTCTGCACCGACTATGCTTTGATTGTAATTAAGATTATGTGAGAAGACGTATTTGCTTTCTTTGACAGTCTTATTAAACTTATCTAATACCTCAGATAACTTATCTCCTTTTTTCTCTACATCATCTAACTCTATCGAGTGCTTCTTTGCAGCATCAGCCGTGATCTTATATTCTGGTGACTTTATGAGGCAATTAAAATCTTCTATTGGTTTAAGATCTTCACCTAAAGTAATCCACGAAATATGAATCATCCTTGGCCAATTAAAAGTATCGGTCACAGGTGCTTTCCAAGACTTAGGGCTTCCATTCGCTGCAGTATCAAATACTAAATACATTATCTCATTATCTTTTATGCCCGACCGTAATTACGGATAGGCCTACGGTTTCTAATATTAGCTTATCTATTAACTTAATAACTGGCACAAAAGTATTGTATAAATTCATCTGTCCTCCAGGTATTTGCTTCTTTCTTAAAATTTTTCCTGTCACAAACCATCCTAATATTCCAACAGCATTAAAATACTGCTGTCGTTCGATGTCAATGGCTGCGTTATCAAATGCTGTAGCTATAGTTTTCTTAGTATATCTTCTAAAGTGCTCTAGCTCTACATCAAACTGATTATACAGTGATTGATAAGCTGGCACCAAGATGATAATCTTCCCATTTGAGCTGAGTAGTTTAGTGGCGTTAACCAATGCTAGTCGATCATCCTCAATGTGTTCAATCACATTCAAAGCAAACACGGTATCGAAAGTCCCAAGCAAATCTTTATACTGTGCATCAAAATTCTCTGCTACAAGATCAATCTGTTCTATCCCAATAAGATTTTTAGATTTACCAAAGCTATCTTGCAATTGATCACAATAACTCTTACGTAAGTCAGTAAGCATTATGCTATCTCCTCGCTCTATAAAGTATTTTGAAATATTACCGATGCCACTGCCGATTTCTAATATTCGACCTGAGCAATGCGGTGCAATTGTTTCATGCATCCATCGATTAAACTTATCGGCGCCACTGATGACATCTAAGGTCTCTTGGCCTACCTGATCTATGTCTTTAGGAGTATTGCTCAACTAACTGCAGCAGATTTAAGTTGATCTAAAATTACTTCGATTAAGCCAGCAGTCGTACTCTGACTGTATTGGATATTTCTGTAACCTAATTCTTCTGTGTGGTAGAATGCATAGGCATGATAATAATCGTGACTATCTTTCTCACAATAGACTCCTACAGGCACTTGGCAACCTCCGTCCAGAGCTTTGAGAACTCCACGCTCGATATTAGTAACATCTAAAGTCGCTCTAGAATGAATTAGAGATATGATTTTTCTAGTATCGATATCCTCAGCTCTACATTGGTAAGCTAGTACGCCCTGCGCAGGTGCAGGTACAAACTCCCTCGGATGAAATCTGACAACTCTAAATTCTGATAAATCAAGATCTAATCTGTCAATACCCGCCGAAGCCAAGATGATCGCGTCATAATTTCCTTCCTTAAGTTTGTTGATCCTAGTAGGAACGTTACCTCTAAGTTCTAAGACTTCTACTTCAGGGATTAGATTTTGGATCTGAATTTTTCTTCTTATTGATGATGTCCCTATGCGAGCGCCTTTCTTAATTTTTAGAATTCGCCCTTCTTCATCTTGATCTTTGTTGATAATCATACAGTCTCTAGCATCCGCTCTCTCTGAGATTGCTGTGATTACTAATCCATCAGGCATCACTGTGGGCAAGTCCTTCATAGAGTGTACTGCAAAGTCAATCTCTTCAGCTAGTAGCGAATCCTCTAACTCTTTTGTAAAGAAGCCTTTACCTTCTAATTTATCAAAGCTTAAGTGCTGCACCTTATCACCTTGTGTTTTAATGATTTTGATCTCTACATCGACATCATATTTAGCTAGTTGGTCTTTGACATGATTTGCCTGCCAAAGTGCTAATTTGCTGCCTCTTGTACCTAGGATTAGATTTTTACTCATTGAGTTTTTAAGGTTTATTGATCCTCTTTCTAAGATCGCTCAAAGTTAGTATAATTGAGACTATTGTGAGAATAGGTGATTTAGTGAATTAGATATAATAAATCACATATTGAAATTGGTAAGACCTTTAAACTATGGTGCTTATTTCTATTTTTGCTACTGATGACCTATACAGTTGCTCAGATAGCTAAAATACTCGATGGATCGATAGATGGTGACGAATCGATTGTCATCGATGGGGCATCCAAAATAGATGAGGCGATAGAAGGCACAATAAGTTTCATTACAAACCCCAAATACTTACCAGCCATCTATGATACAAATGCTTCAGCTGTTTTAGTTGGCAAAAGTTTAGAGTTGTCACAGGCGATTCCTGCCACCTTAGTCAGAGTAGAGGATGTAAATATTTCTATGCAAAAGTTGTTGAGTTTGTTTTCATCTAATCAGGACGTTCAGTATCAAATATCAAAACAAGCTTCTGTAGCTCAGAGTAGTCAACTTTCGCAAAATGTAAATGTTGGAGACTTTACCTTCGTAGGAGAAAGAACAAATATTGGGACAGGAACCTATATCTATCCACAAGTATTTATTGGCGATGATGTGACGATAGGTGATAACTGTAAATTTTATGCAGGGGTTAGGATAGAGGCTGGGTGTATAATCGGTAATAATGTAATCATTCACTCTAATGCTGTAATTGGAAGCGACGGATTTGGATTTGTGCCTGATGCTAATGGAGCCTTCCAAAAAGTAATTCAGGCTGGGAACGTTGTTATCGAAGATGATGTGGAGATAGGTAGCAATACAGTAATTGATCGAGCAACGCTTGGTTCTACAATTATCCGCAAAGGAGTTAAGCTGGATAACTTAATCCAGATTGCTCATAACGTGGAGATTAAAGAGCACACAGTTATAGCAGCGCAAACAGGAGTTGCAGGAAGCACTGTAGTCGGAGCACATAGCCAGATAGGTGGCCAAGTAGGTATCGTAGGGCATCTAAAACTAGCAGACGGAATAAAAGTCCAAGCTCAAAGTGGAATCGCCTCAGAGATCACAGAGCAAAATACAAAGTGGTATGGTTCTCCAGCTATTAGGTATTTTAACTATCTAAAATCATTCGCCATATTTAAAAAATTACCAGAACTACAACAAGAGATAAGAGAGCTTCAAAAACAAATCAATAAATTGATGAACAAGAAGTAATCCTAATAGAAGAAAGGCAAGATATTTGAAGCTTTTGTAGTGATTATATAATCATATTAAACAGCATGAATCAAAGAACGATAAAAGAGAATGTAGAGCTAAGTGGTGTGGGATTGCACACTGGAGAGAAGGTTTCTATAAATATATCCCCAGGTACTGTTAATCAAGGAATCATATTTAAGCACGCTAGTGACGCTGATGCTGTTGGTGTCAAAGCGGACTTAAGAAATGTATCTTCTACACAACGCGCAACTAATCTGGCTAAAGGAGACGAATCAGTAAAAACAGTAGAACACATACTATCTGCATTATTCGGATTAGGTATCCATAATGCTACTATCAGTATCTCTGGAGGTGAATTGCCGATTCTTGATGGAAGTGCTAAGTCATTTGCAGAAGCTATAGCTAAGGCAGGTGTCGAAGAATTAGAAGGAGAGCGAGATGAGTATGTAATA
>CALFUQ010000178.1 GCA_937929885.1 uncultured Saprospiraceae bacterium | reverse complement strand
CCTGGCAACATAGGCCACACCCTGGTAAAAAATGCATACAACAATACGCTTAATACAACGGAGATGATGACAGCCTTAGCTTCCACATTTTTCCATAGTAGTCCTACCATGAAAGCAGATAATATCGGCATGGACATAAAGCCCCAAAGTTCTTGCATCAGATTGATAAGATTCTCTGCATGAACAAAGACAGGGAACATAACAAAGGCCAAGCCCACCATTACCAGAGTAACTATAAAAGACAATCGGCGAATATTAGGTTTCTTATTGATATAGGTCTCATGAACATCGCAGACCCATAACGCAGCAGATGCATTGAGCACCGAATTGAAAGAGGTCAAAACCGCAGCAGCCATCGCAGCAGCAAATGCACCAGTGAGTGCTCCTGGCAAAAGTTCACCGACTATCATTCCGAAAGCTTTGTTGTTACCTACCTCTCCAAACAGCTTGTAAGAGATGATACCTGGCAGTACAATGATAGGTGGTACGATAAGCAATCGGATAACAGCTGAGGCAAGGACACCTTTCTGCGCTTCTTTGACAGTCGGTGAAGCCATAGCTCTCTGAGTGATAGTCTGATTCGTCGACCAATAAAACATCTGTATAAATATCATGCCCGTGAATAAGGTGGGCCAAGGTATAGGAGACTCATAACTCCCGACCAACGATAATCGCTCTGCAGGGATACCACTAAAATCAAAGTCAATAGCTACCAATGCCTTCCACACCACAAACACTGCTAAGGACAACAACAACACTCCAGAGAAAGTATCAGAAACCGCAACCGCTCTCAAGCCGCCGAATATCGCATAAGCTGATCCTACCAGTGCAAATGTTCCTGCTATGTAATAGATGTTAAGTTCTTCCAAACCAAACATCTGCTGCATGAATAGTGATCCTCCATATAAAAACGCAGGTAATAATATAAACACATTGGCCGCCAAAAACAGAAGGGATATTAATGCTCGGATATTTGGATTGTTATACCGTTTCTCTAGCAGCTCGGTCGTCGTCGTACAGTTATATCTATAATAGACTGGTATGAATAAAAAGGTAAGCATCAGTAACCCAACGACTGCCGCTAATTCCCACCAGACGAGCAAGGCCATTTGATTGCCATTCATCCCAACTAGTTGGTCAGTAGATAAATTGGTCAAAGTAATAGACCCAGCAACAAAGTACCATTTGAGATCTTTTCCTGATAAGAAGTATTCTTTTTCGTCATCATTCTCACTGCGTTTACCTCGACAGTATAGATAAGTTACTAGGGCTATCAGAGCTGTCAAGCCCAAGAATACTGCTATTTGTATGGGTTGTAGTTTCATGTAGTTTATTCTGAGATTTTGGCTTAAGATATTAAGGTAGTTAATCTATAGATGGATTTGTACGGTTTTAGTTTTATTATTTTGAAGGTTTTTCAGCCGATCCAGCAAGGGCGTTAACTCTCTCCTTTCATCTTTTCTAAAAGAGGGAGACAGCTACACAAAGCGTAAAATGATGTACGCAGTTCCTCCCTTGACAGGAGGTAAGGATGCTCTAAGTCTGCACGCCCAAAACAAATCTACTAACCACCCCAACATGAGTCAAGTAAAGCTCATGCATAGGCCGAGTACAAGCAACATAAAGCATCTGCTGATCAGGCGCAGTCCGATAATTTTTATCAGTACAATGGGGCACTATAACCATATCAAACTCCAATCCCTTAGCCAAATGAGCAGTAGTGATCACAATGCCACTACCAAAAGAAACACTAACCGCATTAAGCAGACTAATTGAGTGTAGCAGGCTAAGAGATTCATACAGCTTATCAGCTTGCTTTTGTGTTTTGGTAATTATACCTAAGGAGTTAAAATGACTCTCATTGAAATCAATAACTAATTTTTTAACAATCTCTAACTCTGCGTCTTTGTTCGCGCAAGGAATGATAAGAGGTTCCTTCCCATGCCTCTCCAAGGCTTCTACATTCACATGCTCACTGATTCGTTTTGTGAACTGAGTGATTTCATACGTAGATCGATAACTCTTCAACATGGTCATAGTCGTCGCGCCAGAGAATATTTTTTCTATAGTTTCTAAGTTTGAAGAACTAAAAGGATTTACAGATTGGTTGATGTCTCCAAGAATAGTTTTCTTACAGGAATACAATTTTCGCAACACCTGGTATTGGACTACAGAATAATCTTGCATTTCGTCAATGACCAAGTGCTTAACTTTTTGGTTCGCCTTAATACCTTCTAATTTCATCTTGAGGTATAAGAATGCGTATACATCACTCCACTCATAGGTGCTACCTTTTTTCAGTTTTAGCAGATCGGGTCTGCCTAGCCACTCGTAAAAATTCTTATACAACACTCTAGGGTTGTACGAGGGAAACATCTTGCGAATAGTCGTGTGCAATTCCGTACGATCTTTGTATTGCACTTCGATTTTATAGTATCGCTGCATGTTCTCTACAATCTCTCGGACCACTTCATTAAATCGCTTTAGGAGAGGCATTCTGTTGTATCGCTCAAAAGTCTCTTTGATAAACCATGCAGG
>CALFUQ010000177.1 GCA_937929885.1 uncultured Saprospiraceae bacterium | reverse complement strand
ATTATGCCTATGCCTGAAGGCCTCAGTGAACTGACTTTTGCGGGTATGCTAAATGGACATCGCTATAGATATCTTAAGCGAGATGGTCATGTGCTTTCTGCTGATGCGGACTTCTGTATTACTGGACGAATAGTAAAAGATAAAAAGAAACCCGAAGGCCCATTTGGAGATCACTTAGGCTACTACAGTTTGACGCATGATTTTCCTGTAATGGAAGTTGATAAAGTGTATCACCGAAAGGATGCCATCTGGCAATTTACCGTGGTAGGGAGGCCTCCGCAAGAGGATAGTAGTTTTGGTTATTTGATCCACAAATTAGTAGAAGCGCTTACACCTGGAGAATTCCCTGGACTAAAAGAAATTAATGCCGTTGATGCTGCTGGTGTGCACCCGCTCCTTCTTGCAATTGGCCAAGAAAGGTACATGCCATTTAGAGATAAAAAACCTGAAGAGATTATCACCATTGCAAATAGAATCTTGGGATCTGGGCAAACTTCATTGGCTAAGTTTTTGATTATTGCAGCGGAGGATAAAGACACACCAAGCGTACATCATATCACTGATTTTTTTCAGTATGTTTTAGAGAGAATTGATTGGAGAAGAGATTTACATTTTCAAACTAAAACTACGATTGACACACTAGACTATTCTGGTGATGGATGGAATGCTGGCTCTAAAGTTATCATGGCTTGTAATAGTGATCCGATAAGAAGTCTTAGTGCTGAATTACCTTCTGATTTTAATCTTCCAGATTCTTTTTCGAAGTCAAAGTTTATCAATAAAGGTATAATTGCTATAGACGGTCCATCCTTCGGAGATTATGAAAAAGCAGTTGGCGACATCAATCAATTAGGCGATCATTTAGCGAGATTTGATTTGGACAGCATTCCTCTTATTATCGTCTGTGATGATGTAGATTTCATCGCTGACAATGAGAACAATTTTCTTTGGAATACTTTCACTAGAGCTAATCCATCTCATGATATCTATGGTGTGAAAAGCTCTATCAATTTTAAGCACTGGGGATGTGAAGGCCCATTGATAATTGATGCTCGGAGCAAGCCACATCATGCTCCGCCACTGATTCCTGATCCTGTAGTAAGCAAAAAAGTAGATAAGTTGTTTGCTAAAGGAGGAGAGTTATATGGTCATTAAGTAGGCATTATGCTATATAGATTTCTTTAACAAGGCTAATCATACCAACTGAGATAATTTTTCAGTTAAATAATCGCATTATTTATTTTCTTTGCAGCCAATTAAAAATTACAACATGAGATTCCTTAGCCTTTTACTATTGATAACGGCACTAATAAGTTGCGGAACTAAGAAAGCTTTAATCGGTGACAACTTCAGTGTTACTATGGATAAAGGATCTTGTTTTGGTAGTTGCCCAGTTTATTCTTTGAATATAAATAACAAAGGATATGCTCTCTATGAGGGAGAAAGATTTACAGATAAAATAGGCAAGCATGGGATGCAGCTACCATCTCAGAAATTTGAGTCGATTGCTTCAGCATTTGCAAGGGCAGATATGGCATCTTTTGATGACAACTATCCAAGTTCGATTGCAGACCTACCTTCTACTACGATTGCATATGTAAACAATACACTGACTAAAAGAGTCACAGGAAAAGAGGAAAGACCACAGAAATTAAAAGACTTGCAAGCCATGCTTGAAGAGGTTGCTCAGATGGAAGGATGGACATCGTTAGACACTACCGCAACAGAAGACTTAGTGGCAAAAACTAAAGAAGAAGATTACATAAAAAATGAGATCATAATAAAATTTGCACCAGGAACATTTATCAGTAGATGGATGAAACAACATAAGGACTATGCGCTCTATGTGAAGAAGCCTCTCACCGATGATAAAATGACATGGCTTACGCACTTTAATTCCAAGAAAATAGATCCTGATACCTTCTTAGCTCAGATCCAACAAGACCCTGCTGTAGAGACTGCTGAGTTTAATAAAAAAGTAGAAAAACGATAGTTTAGCGACTAGAACCTTCTATTATTGAAGAGGTTCTCTCCGTAGTTATACTTTAAGAATTGACCCAAGTCTGAGGCAGTGACTCCTATGAAAAAAGAATAGGAACCATAGACTGGTGCCCAATTAAATTTCATGTTCCAACAGTGTAACTGTCTACTTACTTGCAAGCTCGGATAACCCCAAGTTTTTCTGGAGAGATCGTATGACATATTGATTCCAGATATACTCCATTTTCTGGTAATTGGAATGCTACTTCCACTAATTCTGATGGTATGATTAGTAATATTAAAATCGTTCTCTCCATCTGATTGATTATACCTGAAATCAATAGAATGATTTATACTAAAAGACTCAACCATTGAAAATATTTTTTCATCACCAGGCTGTGATCGATTAGATTGTTGTCTATTAAGCCCACCTCTTTTCTCCTCTTTATTTTCATCTTTTTTCCTAAATAATTCTCCTATTTGCTTAAACGTAAATCGAGATGTTATCCGAGTAGTAAAATCCTCAAACCTTATAGGCATCCACCAACGATCTGCAGAAACGGCCTCATTGATTCTAATGTTATTTTCTTCTTTGTAAGGGTCAAAAGTTGCTCCAACATTTACATTAGTAATCCCTCCAAAAAACCTTGCTGTCCCGCTGACCCTCACCCTACTCCACTGCAAAGAATCGAGAGCAAAATTTCTACTTCCATTCACAGAGATATTATTAAAAACTTTAAACTTTTTCTCCGTCGAATCTCGCTTAGAGTAGTACTTACCTTCTATGATATTAGTGAAGCCATAAGTAAGTGCCATCTGCTTCTGATTAAGCGATGGAGTACCAAATATTCCTCTTGGAAAAGGATTGTATAGGTCTACGTCTGCATCTGGATCATTAGGGTCTACGTAATCCTCCAAGTATCTATCTGTATTAGGTGAGTACGTGAATCCTATAGATGGTTTAATAACATGTCTCAGCCCTCTTAACCAGCCTTTCTTAAACTGTACTGTTCCAAAAATATTAGTGGTCATATTGACTGAAGCATCTAGATCACGAAAGGTATTAAAACTAGGATTTAAGACTTCTTCATATCCAAGTGCGGAGGTAGTATCAGCAATTCGCTCATTCTCTTTAAAGTACCATAACTCATCATAAGTGACACTTGGATTGACATTAAAATATTTTAGCAAACTGAATGATGTGCTAGTCTGTACATCATGAGAAAACCCTAATTGCCAGTCCTCTAAAGTTTGATTAGTAAAAAGTAAAGAATCCTTTGTGCTAACAAAGGATTTAAACTTACCAGTGTATCTCAGATTAATTCGCTCAAACCACTTTTCACCACCTGACTGCACTTTCCTCTTAAACGGCTGGATTTGATTCATCCTAAGCTGAATATCTGGTAAGGTGAAACTGATATCTCCTGTCCTGGTATTTTGGCTATGCTGAAACCCTGCAGAAAAGTTGAAAGGGGTACTTGGCATTTTATGTGTAAAGTTTAAACTAGAACTGAGTACATTATTAATTTGAGATGCTACATCACTAAAGTTTTGCCTATCATAATTCATAGTAGTGATATTAATACTACCTCCAAGATTCCTAAAAGGGTGAGCTTTAGAATCTTGATTATGTGTAACTCGTAGTGAGATTGATCGATTTATATTAGGATCTAAGAAACCTTCTGTCTCTGTGATTCGCTTTGAAAATCCTAGTTGCACATTTCCTCTGTACTTATACCTCTTAGCATAGTTAGTACCTAATCTCAATCCCCAACTACCTCTGGTATAAATATCTCCAGTAAGTCTAAACTCTAAATACTCATTCATACGATAGTAATATCCTACCTCTCTAAACCCAAACCCTAGTTCTCTATCAAACTCATAATTTTGCGGAAAAATCAATCCATTAGTCTGTCCTCCTCCACCCATAATCGGCAAAAATGCAAATGGCAAAAACAGTGGTGTAGGTATCCCTGCAATCTCGAGATTAGCAGGTCCCATGATTGCTAGTTTATCTGGAACTATCTTGAGCTTTGTAGTCCTTATGCCATAGTGTGGATGCTCGTGATCACAGGAAGTAACTAATGCACTTTTATTATAAATCTCATCATTAAAAAGTAAGGAGTCTGACTCTTGACTTATAAACTTAGTTATCGCCCCATGTACGAATAAATTTCCTTGTTTTGATCTTGCATTGTAGACAAGCCCTTTTTGTGTTTTAAAATTGAACCGTAATTTTTCATAGGATATATTCTGCTCTCCTTGCAAGAATGTAGGTTTACCAATTTCGCGTCCGAGGACATCTGTTTTAGTAGATGCAATAGCTTCATTGTTATTTAGGTCAAATTCTATAAAGCCCGCTTTGATTTCCATGTCCTTATACTTGACAAAAGCATCGCCGTATAAAAACATGCGGTTAGCAATAATATCTATGTGCTGCGAGTCTACCGCACCGTATTCAAACTCCTCATCTAAGGCGTCTTCAGAAATGTCAAATGACAGTGAATCAGAAGGATTTATAGTGGTATCTCTTAAAGCTGGATTGTTATTTGTTTGATTAAACTCAGGAATAGAATCTAATCCTCGCTTCACTACTTTTTGAGGTGTAGATGGAATCTGTGAAAACAGTGAGCTTGGAACACATATTATAAAAATATATACTATATAATATGTTATTTTCAAGGATATTGTGACTTTATATTATAAATTTATGATATATAACCGAACCGAACACAAATATACTCGAAGGTCAGTGAACTACATTATCAAATCTGGACTTATCGTCCTTAGTTTAGCCCTCTGCTTACCAATTTATGGTGGTAATGAGCATTTTTGCTCAAATAAAAACGAGCTAAAAGTACAACCCGTTGTTAATGCTTTCTTAAATCTAATCAAGGAAGAATCTGATCGCAAATCGGTACAAATAAGAAAGATTGTAATCGACGCTGGTCATGGTGGGAAAGACCACGGTTGTGGAGGTCACCATTCTAATGAAAAACATATCGTACTCGACATAGCCAAGCAAGTAAAAGCTATGCTTAGAACATATCATCCTGAACTAGAAGTAATCATGACTAGAGAACATGATGTGTTTATACCGCTCTACAAAAGGATAGAGATTGCTAACAAAAACAATGCTGATTTATTCATCTCTATTCATTGTAATTCGCTAGATATTAAATCTGTCAGAGGCACAGAAACTTACGTCATGGGACTACATACAGCAGCAGAAAACTTAGCAGTAGCGAAGAGAGAAAATGATGTCATTCTGATGGAGCAAAACTACTTTAACAACTACGATGGTTTTGATCCTAACTCTGATGAAGGACACATTATGTTAGCTATGTCACAGAATGAACATTTAACCAAGAGTATCAACTTTGCAAATAAACTAGAAAGGAGTTTTGCTAAGCGAACAAAGCTTAAAAGTCGGGGTGTAAAGCAAGCAGGATTCGTTGTGCTTAAAAGAGCTACAATGCCGAGCGTTCTTATAGAGACTGGTTTTATCTCAAACATACAAGACGAAGGCTACTTAATGAGTAAGAATGGTAAAGCGGCGATGGCAGATGCTATAGTAAAAGCATTCACACTGTACAAAAGAGAATTAGATGATGAGCAAAACAACTACAATGATGTTGCAGTATCCACTAGCACTGCTCCTTATCAGGCTAGCACAAGCCCAAGTATCACACCAAGAAAAACTGTAGCAAGTAAACCTCCAAGGATGGTTCAAGCACATGAGATCAATGATCCTAACCACCATAAAATTATATCTATTACTCCAGGTACTTCAGCCTCAAATACACAACAAAAAGCTGAGATACCATCTAACAATGACGTGAAGCATCATAAGATTATTTCTAACAAAGCAAGTCCAAACTCTACAAGCCTAAGCGCTGCTACAACTACAGAGGCTGTCCAAAATCAAGTAAGAGCAGTCTCAGATAATGGCAAAAGATACAAAGTGCAAATAGCCGCTTCTGTAAACAAACCTATCGAACAAAAATCTGCTATGTGGCAGAAGGTGAAGAATATTACTATAAGGCAAGAAGAAAACATGTACAAGTATCTAACAGGTAACTTCATGTCACTGGAATCTGCAAATCAAATGAAATCTCAGATGAGAGATCTCGGGTTTAAAGGAGCTTTTGTAGTTGCTTATGCTGGTGAGAATCGTATTAATCTCTAGACCATTCCCTAAATCATCGTTAAACTCAGAATAATTACACTTTTAGAGTTTAAAAACTAAATATGGGAGTAATAACATTTATACCTTTGTTGCTCGATTTAATGAAATGAAAAGAGAATTAAGACTAGGCATATTAGGAATCGTATTGGCAGGTTTCATGATTTGGGGATACCAATTTGTGAAGGGTAAAAATATATTCAAAAAAATACTTACTGTTCACACAGTTATAGATGATGTAACTGGTCTTGCTATCTCGTCTCCAGTTAAAGTAAATGGTTTTAAGATCGGGAATGTAAATAATATTACGCTAAATCCTGAGGATGTTAACTCTATGGTTATTTCTATGGAGATAGATGGTAATATCAAATTTCCTAAAAGTACTGTTGCATCTATCGTGAGTGGTCAATTGGTCGGTGGCAAAGAGGTAATACTCGATTTTGAAAATTTATGTACTGGTGGTGATTGTCTACTTGAAGGTGATAACATCAAATCTAGAAATGTAGGCTTCATAGAGTCACTTGTAGGAGAGGAAAATTTAGAAAACTATAGTGATGGCATAAAACATACTGTAGGCTCAGTTATGGATACACTTAATGCCACTCTAAGTGATGAAAACTCTAACTCGCCAATCAATAAGTCTTTTAGAAGCCTAGAACTTACAATGGATAATTTAGCTTCTACTACAAGTAGCATTAATCGACTATTCAGAAAATCTCAGGACGAGCTTAGTTCTACTATCAGCAATCTAGCTACTATAACAGAAACTATGGCAACTAGCGATGCTCAGATTAGAAGCATGCTGACCAATATGGATTTAATTACAAAGGAACTCAAAGACGCAAACCTTGGTTCCACAGTAGGTAATGCGAATAACGCAATTGACACAGCTACAGGCATGCTTACCGATGTGTCTAGCACGCTTGAGAAAGCTAATGAGACATTTAGTAATCTTAATGACTTACTAACTAAGGTGGACAGTGGTAATGGTTCTATGGCTAAGCTTATGAATGACAAAGAGCTGTATGATAACCTCGCTTCTACGAGTAAAAATCTATCTCTTTTACTTCAAGATGTTAGACTCAATCCTAAGCGCTACATTAAGCTATCAGTATTTGGTAAAAAGAACATCAAATACGAAATACCAGAAGAGGATCCTGCTTATCGCAATGAAGAGATTGAGAATTAGTTGGTAGTTAGCAGTAAAGTCTAAATAACATTTACTTCAGGAATAAGCTCAATTCCAAATTCTTTAATCACTCTTGATTTAATACTCATTGCAAAGTCGTGTAATTCTTTGCCCGTAGCTTCTCCATGATTTACTAAAACCAATGCATGTTTCTCGTAAATTCCTGCATCACCATTGCGAGCTCCCTTTAAACCTAACTTATCTATTAGCCAGGCGGCAGGTATTTTATACATTCCATCTACATGATCAAAGTATCGAAGATCAGGATGAGACTCTTTGATCTTATCAATTACAGATTGAGATACAACTGGATTTTTGAAAAAACTACCACTGTTACCAATGACCGTAGGGTCTGGTAATTTGCTTTGTCTAATAGAGATTATACTCTCGCTTATGTCCTTAATTGATGGATTAGATGTATTCTCTGCTTCTAGTTTATCCTTGATATTTCCATAATCAATGTGTAGTGGATGATCCTTTGTTGTCAACACAAAAGTTACACTGGTGATACAAAACTTGCCTTTAAGTTTGTTTTTGAATACGCTATCTCTATAACCGAAAGAGCACTCAGATGTAGAGAATGTTACTATCTCCCGCTTTTCTAGATCGAAGGCTTCAAGTGAGTGCATGACGTCTTTAATCTCAACACCATATGCTCCAATATTTTGAATCGGTGCAGTACCCACGCAACCTGGAATCAAGGATAAATTCTCTACTCCACCAAAATCCATATAAATGCACCAGAGAACGAAATCATGCCATACCTCCCCTCCTCCACACTTCACTATAACTTTATCATTAGAT
>CALFUQ010000176.1 GCA_937929885.1 uncultured Saprospiraceae bacterium | reverse complement strand
GAAGAATAAGGATGTAGCAATTCTTGGTGAATCTAAAGGCGGCAAATTTGTCAATGATATCAAGCCAAAGAAAAGGGCTAAGAAGGCAAAGAAAAAATAATCTTTAATTAAGGCGGGTTTAGTTTGGGCAGTTTGATGTATGGCAACTGATATTTATTGATATGTCATTATTTGAACTCTTTATTCTAATATAACTAAGCTGTACTGAAGACAAAACAATAGTGTTTGTCCAGAACTTTATTAAAAATACTGTCACACACTTCTTATACTATTTGTACTTGACAGGCTCTTGTGTAACTACTTATTGATGATTCATTCGTCTGGGGTTTTCATTTTACATACCTCTGAAATCCTCATTTTTGCCTCTAAGACTTAAACTTTATTCCTTTCTCGCTTCTTATCGCTTTTTATAACTCTATCTAAAAACATCCCAACCAAGTAAATAGACACTTCAGCGAAAACTCCTTTCAATCCGCAACTTCCCCCTCCATATTTGTATCAACAATCTTGTTACAAACTATAAATACCTATCCAAATGACAACTTTAAAATCACAACTATTCGGCCTAGCACTACTATTAGGATCTACTATAGCTCTTGATGCACAAGGAGTATCTGCTCCATTCGAAAAGATAGTAATCAATACAGAAGCTGAAAAGGAAGTAATCGAAACATCAGCAAACTATGAAATCAGCAAACACATAGAGGCAAATCTAAAATACCCAATACAAGTAGAAGAATTCGATCTAACAGGTACTTCACTGGTGAAGTTTAAACTAAACAAGGAAGGAGAAATTACTTCAAAGGCTATCATCACAAGTATGGGAGCATTATTTGATAATGCAATTATGAATGCTGTAAAAGATCTAGAGAAAGTAAGCCCAGTGTATAAAAACGGAGTAGCTAATGCCTACGCAATAGTTGTCCCTGTCAAATTTGAAATAAAGAAATAAGTTTTTTTTGATTGATTTCCAGAAGAGCATTTCAGAAGTGTTATGCTCTTCTCCTTTTCTACCCATCAGTTACCTCAACCCTAACAAATGAAAAAATACCAATTTTTAATCTTAGGATTATTCCTCATAAGTTACCTATCGAATGCACAGACAGGAATCATCAAAGGCAAAATTATAGATCAGCAGTCTGAGATGACATTAATAGGTGCAACGATAAGTATCGATTTAGAAAATCAAACTATTGGGAGCACAACTGACATTGATGGTTACTTCACTATGAAGGATATTCCAGTAGGTAGACATAATGCATTCATTAGCTACTTAGGTTACGAATCTGTCACCATTCCCAACTTAGAAGTCACAACAGGAAAAGATGTTATTCTCAACATCGAACTACTAGAACAAATAAATAAGCTCGACGAAGTAGTCATCACTGCCGAAGTAATAAAAGATGAAGCTCAAAACGAAATGGCTGCAATCTCAGCCAGACAATTTGGGCTCGAAGAAGTATCTAGATATGCGGGAGGACGGAGTGACATCGGTAGATTAGCAGCCAACTTCGCTGGTGTATCTGCACCTGATGATTCCAGGAATGATATAGTTGTTAGAGGAAACTCACCTACTGGTTTACTCTGGCAACTAGAAGGCATACCAATCCCAAATCCTAACCACTACTCTACTTTTGGGAATACAGGTGGACCTGTGAGTGCTATGAATCCTAACATGCTTAAGAATTCAGACTTCCTTACTTCTGCTTTTCCTGCAGAATATGGTAATGCATTAGGTGGAGTTTTCGATTTAGGGTTTAGAAATGGGAATAAGGATAGGAATGAATTTATGTTGCAGCTAGGCGCATTTAGCGGTATAGAAGCATTAGCAGAAGGACCAGTAGGAAATAAAAATGGAAGTTATCTCATTGCAGGTAGATACTCGTTTGTTGGAATTGTGGGAGCTGGGATTACATCTGCTGTTCCAGATTATAAGGACTTGTCATTTAAGGTAGATTTTGGTAAAACTAAGCTTGGCAATTTTAGTCTTTTTGGAATCGGAGGAACTTCACAAATTGATTTTATAGGCGATGAGGTTGCAGATGATGATCTGTTTGCTTTACAGGATGAGAATAGCTATGTGACAGGAGGGTTTGGAGTCGTAGGATTAAAGCACAACCTTATTATAGGAGATAACACTTACTTGAGGACAGTCATCGCTGGCTCGTTACGTACTAACAACTTTGAAAACGAAAGGTATTTCAACAAGGACTTAGCCAATCAAGATCTGCGTACAATCATTATTAATAATAATCGAGAAACAACGCTCTCCTTATCAAGTTATATCAACTCTAAAGTCAATAGCAAAATAACAATTAGAGCTGGAGCACTTATCCAACACATCAAAATGGATAATTATTTTGATACACGAGCTGACACACCAGATCTAGATGGAGACGGTATCAGAGATTGGTTTACTATCTACGACCTTGATGAAGGATTCCACATGATTCAACCATTCGTACAATCTAAATATAGACTTACTGAGAAGCTAAGTTTTAATCTAGGCATACATGGTCAATGGTCAGAGCTCAATGAACAATTCACAGTAGAACCAAGAACAGCTTTAGAGTTTGCAGTATCCACTAAACACAGGTTTAACATAGGGTTCGGTATCCATAATCAGAATGCTCCTCTACCTATCTTATTTCTAAATCAAGGTCAAGCAGAAGAAGCTATACAACCTAATAGAAATTTAGATTTCGTGAGAAGTATGCATTATGTCATAGGACATGACTATAAGATATCTAAAGACTGGAGAATCAAAACTGAATTATACTATCAAAGTATAGATCGAGTGCCGATTGATCCATATGAATCTACATATTCTACTCTTGTGGAAGGAGCTGACTTTGTATTCCAAACAGACAAGGTAAATCTTGTAAATGAGGGAACTGCAAATAATAGAGGAATCGAACTTACAGTGGAGAAATTTTATAGCAACGGATTTCACGGACTTATGACTGCCTCAGTCTTTAGCAGTAAATACACTGCAAGTGATGGTGTCGAGCGAAGTACTCCGTTTAATAACGGATATGTGGTAAATATACTTGGTGGCAAAGAATTTAAGTTTGGAGCTAGCGGAAGGAATGCGTTTGTTATAGATATGAAATTAACTACTTCAGGAGGTAAATACTTTACACCTGTCGACTTAGCTGCATCTCAACGAGAAGGAATTGAAATACTGCAAGAAGATCAGGCTTTTAGTCAACAATATCCTGCTTACGGCAGAATGGATTTAAAGTTCGGTGTAAAACTGAACAGTAAGAATAAAAGAATCTCAAATCAGTTCTTTCTTGACTTTCAAAATGTAACTAATCGAGAAAACATATTTGTTGATCAATATAACAGAGAAACAAATAGTGTACAGCAATTAAATCAAGTTGGATTTTTTCCTGACTTCCTATATCGCATCCAGTTTTAAGTAGAAAAAAATCGTCGTAACTTTAGACTAATGAAAGCTAATTGTAAGAATTTTGAATACCTCCAGTTTAACGACACTAAGTTTGTAACTATAGGTATTATTCTTACTTCACTTTTTTTCCCGATTTTATTTATGGGAGTATCTGTGGAAGAGTATAAAGAGTTACACATTTTCTATTTTTTTAAAAGTATCTTCTATGCGCTGCCGTTATGGCTTCTTCTTAGATCAATATTAATATTTCTTAGAAAAAGGTATCCAAAAATTTCTCAGACTTTTAAGCGAAATATACTGTTGGCAATTTCTGGATTGATTGCAACTTCACTGGTTTGTGTAGTTATGAATCCGCCGACTAATTATATTATGAGCAAGTTGGGCATACATCTCAAAGGAGAAAATTTTCAAGTAATGTTTATCGTCTATGCCTACTTATTGGGACTTTCTATATTCGCGATTTATGAAGCGGTTTATTTTGCTGGTAAATATAAGCGCGCAGTAGAAGACAGAGAGAGACTTAAAACAATGCATGTACAGACAGAGCTCGACAATCTTAGAAACCAGATAAATCCTCACTTCTTATTTAATAGTCTTAATACCCTGATGAATCTTATCCCTAAAGATCCAGACAGGGCAATGACCTATTTAAATAAATTGTCAAAATTTTACCGCTACTCAGTAAATCAAAAAGATGATACTTCAGTTTTAATATCTACAGAAATAAAAAATGCTAAAATCTATGCCGACCTATTGCATGAACGGTTTGGTGACAATATCGAAATCGACTTTAAAGGACACATGCCTGAAGGTGCTACGATACTACCAATGACTCTACAGTTATTGATAGAGAATGCAGTTAAGCACAATATCGTATCAAAGTCTAAGCCTCTTAAAGTAGAGGTATACGCAGATTTAAATGGCGAGTACATCTATGTGAGGAACAACTTACAAGTCAAAATACAAGCGGTTAATTCGACTGGTATGGGATTAAGAAATATCAAAGAAAGATTTTCTTACTTAACAGAAAAAAAAGTAATTGTAGATGATTCGGATGGATTCTTTGAGATTGCTGTTCCGCTTATCTACGCCAAGCTATTAGTATGAAAACACTTATAGTAGAAGATGAAATTAATGCTTACGAGTATCTTAAGACATTAATTACTAAGCACATGCCAGAGTGTGAAGTTGTAGACCACCTAGACAGTGTACAAGAGACGATAAACTGGCTCCACCACAACCCTGAGCCAGACTTGATATTCCTAGACATACAGTTATCGGACGGTGTTAGTTTCGAAATTTTTAACCATGTGAATATCAGCGCTCCCATAATATTCACAACAGCTTATGACCAATTTGCTCTTCAAGCATTTAAAGTAAATAGTGTAGATTATCTGCTCAAGCCTATAAGTGAAGATGACCTTATAGCAGCTCATAAAAAATTAAAATTAAGAGAGGGCAAAGGTGAAAGTCAACAACTCAAATCAATCCTAAAAGATTTCACTGCTGGCAAAAAACATCGCTGCTTGGTAAAGAAAGGCAACCATTTTGAATTTATTAATGTAGATGATATTGCTTTCATTAATTCCGATGACAGCATGACTTTTCTGTATTGCAAAGATGGCAAGCGACACATCTATACTAAGACTCTCCAGGTCTTGATGTCTGAACTTGATAATGAAGATTTTTTTCAGATAAATCGCAAACAGATTATAAATATTAATTCCATCACTAAGATTCATCCTTATCTCAATCAACGTCTAAAAGTTGATCTTTCGGCTCCGACCGATCTTGAATTTATCGTTGCAAGAAATAGAATGGTAGAATTTAAAGACTGGGTGGATTCTTAAGGTTTTTTCCTTAATCCTATTTTGACTTTATCGAAAGCATCTCTCTCCAATTTCAATAGAGTAATGAGAAACTAGTACTCCGTCTCCTCTACAAATGAAGAGGGCAAGGGTGAGGAAAAAATTCAAAACCTAGAACTCAATCTAAACTCTACACCTTTGAAATCTAAAATCTCATAGCACACCCCAGCACTACATGCAGGGCCTCCCCTACGCTGCCCAGCAAACATCTGTACAGTATGATCTCGATTGAGTTTGTATCTGATGTTGGTACCAGGATACAATCTTCTACTACTCTCTTCCTCTATTAAAAAAGGATCTCCTGTAATCTCTATCTCAAAATTTAAATTTAGCTTAGAGTTATAGCCAAACCCAATGGAGTAATATTGATTAACAAATTTATCATCAAAGCGCTCGATTTGTTGCAACTCAAACTCAGGAAGGAAGCGCAGATTATTACTGATTTTGATATCATTATATAGACCTATAGAGTATCTATTTGGCTCTCCTTTTAATCCATCTTTACTGTAGTCTACATATAGTTTAAAATCTGCTGAGCCATTATAAGAACTTGATAGCTCTACATAGTACTGCTGAAATAAAGGATTGAAAGAGCCAAAATTATTTTTTGATAAAGCATGATTTACATTAAGAATAGCTCCTCCATCAAAACTGTAAAACAAATCTATCTGATAGCCTTCTTCATTATCGGGATTAGACACATGTGTACTTCTATTGAGCATACGATAAGTCTGATCTTTTACCATCTGGGCAGGTTCATTAATACCACTTCCAAGAATTAGATTCTTGTAGTTTTTATACTCAAGGCTATAACTAAGCGATCCTACGAGACCAGTTAGACCCCCTATGAATGCTTTCCTTTCATTATTGGTAATTCCTTGAGTAAATTCTAGGTAGTAATTTATATTGAGCGGCAATGGACCATTTAAAGATCCACTTACAAAATTATCATCAGGAGAATTATCCTTTTTAAAGTTGAACCCGATTAACTCAATTTTGTGCTTCTTATAGTACTTATACTCTACTGATAAACTATTGTACTGATCCGTTCTTCTTTCTGAATTAGTTAAGGTGGGCGGGATAAGATTGTTAAGCACATCACCATGCATTAGTTGGACGGAGAATTTCTTCGATTTATATTTTGCTGATGCACCTAAGATATCTCTGTGAAAATAATTCCTTGTCCTAAAACCAATATCCTCTAAGATTGCTCCTTTCACTTCGAAGGCTCTTAACAAGGTACCTCTCCCAAGTGTTTCATATATGTTGCCTACTTTAAGATCCCAGTGCTTATTGTTGTAGCGAAGAGCAAACTGTGATAATGCTGTAAAATTTCGATCTGGAAATTTAGTGTAGTAATTCTCGATAGTAGCAGATGCAGTAAACTTTTTATACCTATAACTTAGATTAGCCCTGTCATAAATTGATGGGAACTCATCATTGACTTCTGTAGGGATTTTGCCAAATTGAAACTCGGCAATATTAGTACCTCGAAACTGTGCAATTAATGATATAGAACTAGCAAAAAAAAAGAAAACAATGGCTAGTAATATTCGAGGGAGGAATTTTGGAATCATTGTAGCAAGCTAATAATCTCCTCTTCTATCAACTTCTCATCACCTGATGTGAATCCTTCATGCACATAGACAATCTCATGATTACTATCTAAAATTATTAAAGTTGGGAAAGCTTGAAAATTGTTCTCGCCCATAACTTCACAATCAATGTCCTTTAGTATGTCATAATCGATGTTCATAGACTGAGCAACCAAATTAACCTTACCGATACTCCTTGGTCCATCACAGCTTATTCCGATTACGGCTAGACCTTGATCTTTATAATCGTTGTAGATATCATTTAGCTTAGGCATTGCCTTAGTACATGGTTTGCACCAAGTAGCCCAGAAGTCTATGATCGTAAGTTTCTCTCCTTGGATTTCCTCTAGGCTTACTAACTCGTTATCTGTATTCTCTAGGGAGAAATCATTTACATGCTGCGCATCTAGCGAATTACAAACAAAACCTATGGCTAGGAACACTAACCAAACTGATAGAAAAATATTCTTATTCAAGAGTGAGACTTAGATTAAATTAAAAGAGTTTTAACTAATGTAACTACCTCATCTAGGTTGTTAGACACCACGCTATTTCCTCTGTACTGAATTTTACCATCTTTGTTTACTACTACTAATCTATCATAAGTGGTTCCATAATCTTTAGCTACTCCACTACCCATAACTCCGAGCGGAAACTCTACGCCTGTATTTTTTTGGAAGCCTTCTACTGATGCATCATTCCCATCCCACTGATCTATTCCTATGATAGCGTAATCATCTCTTCCTGCAAATTCTTTATTAAGTTTTTCTTGCACATCTGGCCCTACACCTATACATGGTGGACAAGTATTCCCGAAAAAGAAAATCACTAATACTTTGTCTTTATAAGTATCAAATTTTAAATCTTCATCCTGATAGGTCTTGATTGCAAAATTAGGTGCAACATCGAATTCTTCATTATTCTCATTTTCCATTTCTGGTTCCATCTCATTCTCCATCTCAACGACTGGATTCAAACCTTCATCTCCACAAGAACTTAGGATTATAGATGCCCCGAAAAATAGTGTAATCAATAAAACTTGAAATTTCATAATATGATAATTTGTTATTATAGGTTTATAACGCAAAAATAGGTCTAAATAGGCATAAGAAAAGCAATAAAAATAGCTTCTTCCTTGAATTGAGTAGTTAGAATGTATTTCAGAGGACAGTCATCAGTTGCGTGAATGGAATATAGGTTACAAAACTGAGAAAAGACTTTATTAAATATCAAACTGAGTAAAGTGATGATCCAAATGCTTATAAAATAAATTTGACCATTCTGTCGCAGTCATCTTGCCAAATGATACGTAATCTCTACCTTCAAAATGATCCTTGCCTAATTGCTCTGTTTTCTTAATATTTTCTATCAACCTAGATTTCTCTAATTCAAAATCTCTATCTCCTTCTATGAGAAAAATAGGAGCAGTTCTACTATTCTTTTTATATGGCTTCTCCCCTACAACTCCAGGCTTGACAAACCATTTGAGCAATAATTTAGTCATAGCATTAAACTGAGGGTTAATTTCTCCATATGTCATGTCATAAGGTACGTTGAGATGGGCTAGCATTTGGGGAGCATTCATCTTGCCCCATCGTGGTTTAGTTTCTGCTTTTAGTTTTTCTAGTCTTGCAATGCATAATTCTGTAGTGGATTTATTGAAAATGTTCTTTAGAGCCATGTGCATTTCTAATTTACTAATACTTATTCTCCTAAAAATAATTTTATAGAATCACAATGCTTTGAACTCTATCAGAATATTTTGCTATTATATTTTAACTTGATCAAAAATCTAATTAATGAAATATAAATTCTTAGGAAGAACGGGTGTAAAAGTATCTTCACTCTGCTTTGGCACCATGAGTTTTGGGGGAGCATCTGATATGGCGATGTCCAAAAAAGTCTATGGTAAATGCAGAGATGCAGGGATCAATTTCTTTGATTGTGCTAATGTCTATATGGGCGGCGAATCAGAGCGCATCTTAGGGAAGCTGATGAAGTCTCATCGTGATGAGGTAGTTATCACAAGTAAGGTTTATTTTAAAACTGGTATTGATATGAATTCTGGAGGATCTTCTAGATATCATATCATGAGAGCTGTAGAGAATAGTTTGGAACGACTAAACACTGACCGCATAGACCTATACTTCCTACATCGTTTTGATGATGTGACTCCTCTAGAAGAAACACTCAGGGCACTTGATGATTTGGTTTGTCAAGGCAAAGTGGTGTATATCGGAGCTAGTAATTTCGCTGCATGGCAGATAGCTAAAGCCTTAGGCATTTCTCTTAAAGAATCATGGAATAGATTCGAATGCATACAACCAATGTACAACTTAGTCAAACGACAAGCAGAAGTGGAACTCTTACCTATGGCTAAATCCGAACAGTTAGGAGTCATCAGCTATAGTCCACTCGGAGGTGGATTACTAACTGGTAAATATGGCGCTAAGAAAAGACCTAAAGCAGGCCGCCTCATGGAAAACAAAATGTACCAGATTAGATATGGAGATCAAAAAATGTATGAGGTTGCTGAGAAATTTACAATGATCGCTAAAGACATCGGCGTCCATCCTGTCTCTCTTGCTATTGCATGGGTCAATGCACATCCTGCTATTACTGCACCAATTATTGGTGCAAGAGACTTAAAGCAATTACAACCAGCACTAGAATCTATCAATGTGAATGTGGAGCAGCAGCTTTATGAAATGTTATGCGGCATGACTAGTATATCAGCCTCAGCGACTGATCGAAATGAAGAAACTACTGAGCATAATTATGGAATTAGACGGTAAATAATGTGGTTTAAAAAGGGCGAAAGAAGAAATAAGGTCTGACCTAAATAAGGTGCTCTGACAACAGAGCACCTCAAATAAAAACCTAATCTTAATAGTTAGCCAACTCTTAAATCTGCATCATCCCATTCTCTAGATATAAATGTTCATTAACTACTTATTAATATGCTTAGTTAATGTGGAACTCTGGTCCCGCTATGTGACTTAAACTTAGGCTTAAATAAAAAGCGCTTTAGATAAATCTAAAGCGCCTCGGATAATATTTGTTTAATAGGAATTACTTTCTTGCACTTATCATATAATCTACAGCAACAGTAGTAATAGCTTTTACGCCAGTCAACAATCCACTTTCATCAATATAAAAATCTGGTGTGTGATGCGGAAATGCCTCTGAACCTGGTGCCTTACCTCCTGTGAAGAAAAATAAACTAGGTACCCTATTCGCAAAGAAAGAAAAATCCTCTGCTCCTGTAACCGCTGGCACGTTATGTACATTCTCTTCTCCTGCAACCTTCATTAGCGAAGGAACCATTTGCTTAGTCAGCTCTATATCGTTGTAAGTTACTGGTACACCTATTTGTATGTCTACCTCTGCAACTGCTCCAGAGCTAGCTGCAATGGAAGTAGCGGTGAGCTCTATTTTTTCGTGGATCATCTTTTGCATATCTACATCTAGTGTTCTTATCGTACCGATTAGCTCTACCTCTTCTGGGATAATGTTATTACGCACACCACCATTGATCACACCTACACTTATGACTGCTGCTTCTTTAGTTAATTCAGTCTGACGACTGACTATATTGTTAAGTCCTTGTATGATTTGTGCGGCAGCTGTGATTGGATCTACACCTCCCCAAGGTCTAGAGCCATGCGTTTGCTTTCCTTTGACCTTGATTACAAATCTATCTGCTGCTGCCATAGTCCCTCCTACTTTGTAAGTAATATGACCTGCAGGAATTCCAGAACTGATATGCTGACCAAAGAATACATCGATTCCATATTTCTCAAAAATACCTTCTGCTACCATCAGCTTAGCTCCACCTTCTTCTCCTGGGGGTGGCCCTTCTTCGGCTGGTTGGAATACAAAAACTATTTTGCCAGTAAGCTGGTCTTTCATTCCTGTCAAGATCTTTGCAGAACCTAGCAGCATTGCGATGTGCGTATCATGACCGCAGGCATGCATTACACCTACATCATTACCGAGATAAGTAGTCTTCTTCGTAGACTTAAATGGCAGATCTGCTCTCTCAACTACTGGTAAAGCATCTATGTCAGCTCTTAAGCCAATAGTAGGACCAGGCTTACCAGAATCTAAGACTGCTACTACACCAGTATGCGCCATACCTTCATCTACTGGTAATCCCAACTTTCTAAGTTCTGCAGCGATATGTTTAGAAGTTTCAAATTCACGATTTGATAGTTCTGGGTTTTCATGATAGTGTCTTCTTAAGGCTATCACTTCTTGTTCTATGGCATCTGCCTTAGCATTAATCATATCATGTATACTGCCAGATGAGGAGCTAACCATTGCATTCTGACTGTAGCAACTAGCTAGGATCATCAAACAAAGGCAACTTGTAACGAATAGTAATTTTTTCATTTTTATATACTTGTGTTATTAGAGTGATCAATTTAAGCAAGTAATTCTATTTTAATTGTCCTTTTGATTTGATTATTTCTTCTGGTTATAAATCGCATTGTTAAATAACATATCCTGATTTTTTAAATTTGACACTACATTCCTCATGCCAGGATGCGCTTCTTATTACTCATTAAACATTTATATACTTAAAATACTTGGCCTTCGGATAGGGTAAGTGTGTACAATAGGTTTCTACATATTAGAACTTTTGATATGGACTTTGCCTCTAAACTTGTTGGGTTATTTACATTTTTACTACCTCTAGCTGTTTTGCATTCGCTAGAGTCAGATGTAAGCGTAATAGAAGCAGACGAGCAGATCATATTAAATGCTGTAGAGAGTATCCTGCTATCGGAGGACACAAAGCAAAATTTATATTTTGACGATATGGATTATAGCCCAGAAATCGGGGCACAGAATGTAGGACGCAAGTTTAATATCCACTTCGATCAATCTGCTAATGCTACAAGTAACTTATCTCAGTTTGATTACTTCATAATCGCTCCAAAAAAGAAAAATAACAATACCGTTTATCTGCATTACGATAAGTGCAAGAAAGAAGAAGCAAATGTGATATGGGGTAAAGAAACCGTTAGTAAAATCCAATACAAAGCAAAGACTTATCTTATAGGATATAACGAAGCTGGTCTAGTGCGCACATTGACTGAGGATGGTAGTAAAAACAAATCTGCTAAGCGCCATCAATTTGAGTACACTGAAGACGGAAAGATTAAATCAATAATTACAAAGGACATACTTAAAAATTCTAAAATTCTTAATTCGAAAATATCATACTCTTATACTGAGAATAAAATAGAAATTGTCAACCAAACCTATAATCACCCTACATCAACTAAGGGTCAAAAAATCAGGTATACAGATTACACAACGTTTGTTTTAGATGATATATCACTCACTCGCATTAGCTACATACGGGACGATAAATCTACTATTGCTGAAACAAATGAAACGATTTTGAATAGAGACGGTCAAGTCATGAGAAGAGTAAGGACTATACCTGGAAAAGGTGACACGCACATAGATAGCTATGAGTATAATGAATCAGGGCAGTTACTTAAAGCTGCTTCTATAATTGCTTCTACTGACAGTATTATTAGTCATAAAGAATCACTCTATTCTTATAACCATGATGAGTCCAACAAGAATTCTAACTGTGATCAGCAAGTGTCAATGATCCATAGTCAGTATGATGAAAATGGTAAGCTGTACCACAAAACTTCTGAAACTATATTTTAATTCTATTGAAGTCCTTTGTTAGGTTATTGATTTTTGAGAGCTATTTGTGCTAACCTAGCATCAATCTCAGACCTAGTAATCAACTTTCCTGTCAGTACAATAAAACTTGAAATTGTAAATAATGTATGGGTGAGGGACTTTATCTCTTGAGAAGTTTATTGTTTATATGTCTTTTCAGAAAAGCTTCTTTATAACTATTACCAAGCGGAATCTCTTCGTTGTCTATAGAGATAGAATCTATATCAACACTTATAATCTTATTGATATTGATTATGTATGATTTGCTAACTCTAGCAAATTGGTTTTCAGGAAGTTTTCTTAATATCGTTTTTACATTTAGCGCTGTTATGTATTTACCTTTTGAGGTATGGACGATCACATAATCCTTAAGGCCTTTGATGTACTTTATATCTGCATAACTTAGTTTGATATATTTTCTATCAGATTTAATATAGATGTCTGTCTCAGTATTAGGTTCAAGTTCAGATATTCCAGTAGCTTTTAGTTTTATTATATCTATTGCTTTGGTAGTAGCTTTAAAGAATCTATCAAACTTAATAGGCTTCAAAAGATAATCAACTACCTCAAGTTCAAATGCTTCTAATGCATACTGTGGGTAAGCTGTAGTAAGTATAACCATGGACTTGTTAGGGATAAGTCTTAAAAAGTCCAATCCATTCAAACCTGGCATCTCTATATCTAAGTATATTATGTCCACATCATGATCTGATAGGTATTCTCCTGCCTTGATAGCATTTCCAAACTCAGCTTTAAAGTCTAATTGCTCAGTATCATCAATGTGTAGTTTTACACCTTGCCTTGCAAGCGGTTCATCATCTACAACTATGCAGCTATATCTATGATTCATTTATCAATACTAAATTTTACTTTGTAGCTATTTTCAGATTCAGATACATTTAGTGTATGGCTATCTGGATAAAGTAGACCTATTCTTTTTATCGCATTATCCAAGCCAAAACCTGAGTTCTCTTTCTGTATTGAATTTAAGGTATTTGTTCCTACGCTATTACCAACGTTTAATATTAAACTCTTTTCATGATTTTGAAGAGTTATTGATATATTTTCTTGTTGTTCATCAGTCGATGCACTATGTTTCACTGCGTTTTCTATAAATGGCAAGAACAAAAGGGGTTCTATAATTTCGCCGTTGACATTACCTTCAATATTGAATTCAACATTTAGTTTGTCTCTTCTTAGTTTTTCTAGTTCGAGATAGTTTTTAAGGAATTCTATTTCTTTTGTTAATGGTACTTTTTCGCTCGATGCATCATAGGTCTGGTATCTCATAAGGTCTGACAATAACATAATAGCTGTAGGTGTATTTTCCTTTTTTTGTTTAGCTAGGACGTAAATACTGTTCAATGTATTGAAAAGAAAGTGAGGATTGGTCTGTTGCTTCAAGTAGTTGACCTCTGAAGATAACTGTGATTGCTTTAGTTCATTAAGATGTTGCTGACGCTCATAGAAGTATTTTGTGATCTTTATAGCAGCCGCTATTCCTAGTGTGCCTATAGTATAAAAGCTAATTTGAATAATATAACCAAGAATATCAATTTCTTCTAAGTCGGCAGCTGATAAAGATGCTATATCATGGGTATATATGGTTAGTATAACTGTTAATATAGATATGAATGTCAATATCAAATAGGTAGTGTATTTTCTCTCTACAAGGTATTTAGGAATGAGTATGTAAATGTTAATATAAACAATGGCCATATCACATCCTAAATTGAATAAATAGTCACCCACATCGGCTATTTCTTCTGCATAATAGAATAACTCGAATATGCCATCAGC
>CALFUQ010000175.1 GCA_937929885.1 uncultured Saprospiraceae bacterium | reverse complement strand
TATTCCTAACATGATGGGTATTAGTCATGACACTGCTTTATGGTTATTTATTTGGGGAATAGGGATAATAGGATCTGTGTATGCCATTTTTGGAGGTTTAAAAGCGGTTGCAGTTTCAGATTCTTTCAATGCAGTAGGTCTTTTAATAGGTGGTTTAATGATTCCGATTTTTGGTCTTATGCATATCGGAGATGGTTCTATAACTGAAGGAATGACTAACTTATATAATTCTGCTCCAGAGCGATTTAATGCTATAGGAAGCAGTAATGCTTCAGTTCCATTTGCTACGATATTTACAGGGATGATGCTCGTACAATTATTTTATTGGGGAACAAACCAGGCGATTATTCAGAGAGCATTAGCAGCTAGAGATCTTAGGGAGGGGCAAAAAGGATTATTACTTGCCGCGTTCTTTAAAATACTAGGACCTTTGATTTTAGTTATCCCTGGTATGATTGCGTTTTATTTGTTTAAAGGTGATCTAGATATACCAGATCAAGCATATCCGATGTTAGTCAAAACTGTATTGCCAGTTGCCTTAGTTGGATTCTTTGCAGCAGTACTATTTGGAGCCATTTTAAGCTCATTTAATAGTGCACTTAATAGTTCTGTCACCTTATTTGGATTAGACATCTATAAGGAGCATATCAACCCTGATGCTAGCCAGACTACGATTATTAAGTATGGTAAGATGTTTGGGTTACTACTTGCATTCTTATCCATGTTTGTAGCTCCATTCATAGCTAAAGCCCCAGACGGCTTATTTGGCTATTTGCAAGAGATTAATGGATGCTACAGTATTCCAATATTGACTATAATCGTGGTAGGTTATCTGACTAAATATGTGCCACCACTCGCAGCTAAGTTTGCGATTATATCTGGTTCTATACTATATTCTATAAGCCAGTTTGGGCTCAAAGGTTACTTTACTGATAAGGCTCTTGCTGCAGCTGAGCGTTCAGGTATTACTGATGCAGCACAACTAGATACTATAGCCACAGATGCATATCCTCATTTCCTTCATGTCATGGCAATACTATTCGTTGTCAATGTTATTATAATGTTGATCATTGGGAAACTTAGACCTCAAGCTACTCCATTTGAGTTAGTACATTCTAAGGATGTTGATATTACGCCTTACAAATACAGCAAGCCAATTGGTTTAGCTATCGTGATAGTTGTAATTCTCTCTTATGTATACTTTTCATAAATGAATAAACCACAAGAGTAACATTTATAAGCCTAATAACAGTTTGACAATGAATTACTTTAACTAGATAACTTCTATTGTGAATCAAAAGAAGTATTGATAAGTATTTATGGAAACTTAAAAGGTAAGTAACTTACTTAAGATCGTAAGTGTGATCATTATATCCAGCAAATACTCCTAAGCCATTAGATACATTAGAGTAAACTTGTACTGGCTCAGAGATACTTGAGTTGGCCTCTCCTTTGATACGAGAAGATTCTATGCTTTTGTAATACTCATACATGCTCTTAGAAGCTGTGATGACTCTCATCTTAAGCTCATCACTTGTAAGTAAAACTGGACCTGAAACAGCAGGATTTCCTTTTGCTTTAAAGTTGATATTGTATTCAGCATTAGCAAATGATTCATCCTTCAAGAATACTCTTGATTGAAAAAGTGAATTGCCAGCAACTTGCTCTTGATTTAAGTCATCAGACGTCAGAAAAACTTTTACACTGTGTATTGTTTCAACACTAAATGGTTCTTCCTTAGCGAATTTTAAACTCTGCGAATCGCCAACTTCATAAACGTAATAATTATCAGCCTGATCATTATCTCTAATTCTAAGGTCCACATCCAAGGATTCAGAAGTTTGATCAGAAATAAGATTTGTGTTTTGAATTGACGCATCTACTAAAGTAGGAATCATACTAGTTGCTGTAACCGTTTCGAAACCTTCACTTATAACCTCTAATGTATATGACTCGCCTGCAACAAGCACTAGCTGATCAGTTGCATATCTTCCTTCATCAGTATAATCTAAAGTTGCCAAAATGTTTTGTTGAGAATCTTTTATAACTACAGAAGCGGCAGAAATTTCTTTGATACTTGATTCACTATCTAATACATTTCTAGAGCTGTGTACATAAACTTCAATCTCTGGATTATCAGTTGATGTTGTTGTGAATAAGGAGTTGACTACTAGTTTAGGGGTAAAATCAGTATGCTCTAAGTACAGCTCTTGCTGGCACGAAAAGAGAAAGATAGAAATGAAAACTAATAGTAAATAGTGCTTCATACTGTCGTTAAGACGCTAGTAATATGCACAAGTTACCTCTATAGAGGCCTATGGTCAACTAATTTTAGTTAATAAAACCTATAGGTTCTGTAAAATATAGTTAAAAAGCTTAAGACGACAAATCGGACTATTTGTACCCACTAACTGGGTCTACTGGAGGCTCAAAAGTGACTTTTGGCATATAATCTTTACTCTTCTGCCAGATATCTTCAGCCACCATATATTCTATCTTATTAGTTAAAGATTGATTAATCCAACCTAGTAATTTTATCAGATCTTGGCTACTCGCATTCTTTATTAGAAACTTATGAATTGTTGGATATAAATTGTTCATTGGTATATTATAATCGTTCAATAAGGAGACAAGATATATAGCACAAAACCCTAATATCAAAATTACATATGTAAGCTAGGTGGTACAAATAAAATCTTCCATTTTGCCCCTATTAGAAACCGAAATTTATTTTCTAAAAACTATAATGGACATCAAAGTTTGGTAAGATCGGAAAGACACTTACTTGTATCGTCTTAAAAGTATCCTCTACTGGATCTTCTACAAGATATATGTAGAATGCATTCTGCCTATTGTACGCATTAAAAACTCCTACACTCGCTCTGAGTCGATTAGAATTTTTAAATAAAGTCTCGTAACTAATACCTACATCTAGTTTGTGATAGGCAGGCATCCTTAAGTTATTTCTGACATCGGCGTTAAGAGAAGTTCCACTACCTATAGTAGGAAATTGTTCTACTGCCATCGAAAATGCATTACCTGTACCATATACCCAGCCTGCATCAAACTTAAACTTCTTGGATAATTGATAATTGAAATTGACATTTATATCATGTGTCCGATCATACTTAAATGGAAATCGCTCCCCATCATTTAATTCAGAAAATACTCTATCAGTCTTAGATAAGCTGTAACCCAGGACGAACTTTAATTTGCCCTCTTGCTTTTGGAGATACAGCTCTACCCCTTTAGATGTTCCATCTCCACTACTCACAAACTGCTCCCAATCATTATTGCCTTCTATTTTCGTTCCGTTATTATCATTGACATAAGTATTAAACAAGTCAAATGGCCGGGTGTACTCGACTATATTTTTTAATGATTTATAGTAGGCATCTACAGTGAAATAAAATCTGTTACTAAACTCATATTTGTAAGATCCTGATAATTGATAAGAATGTTCAGGCTCTAATATATCGGTAGTAGGTATCCATAACTCTGATGGTAGCCCAATCCCTGTATTAACTAGCAAATGAATGTACTGTGTCATCTTTGTCGCAGAGATAGATAATTGCTGTTTCTTACTGATTGCATAAGCTATAGATAACCTGGGTTGCAGTGAACTATAAATTTTATCCCTAACTAAATATCTGGACAACTGAGCCCCAGCGTTTATATGGAGTTGTGGAGTTACATCTATTTGGGTTTCTCCATAGCCATACCACTCACTAGCATCTATAGGATCTATGTCATTCCTATATTCTGTTATATCATCAGATAGCACAATCTGACTCTGCTTGAGAGATGGATTATACTTATGAAAAATAGTACCTCCACCTATGACGGCTTTTATATTGTTGTTCACAAAATAATTAGCTTCTAATTTAAAGGATGCATCTTCTATCTGAGAAAGCGCTAATACATCTAGTGCACCATTACTTTGAGGAGAAGCTTGATCAGTAAATCCATAGGTAGACTGAGAATCATTACTATAATTGGATAAATGAAATTGGACTTTAGTAAATAGTTTGTCACTCACAATCTTATTCCATCTAACATTAAATAATCTGTTGCTCCATCTGATCCGATCATGATTATTTATGGTATAAATCTCTCCATTATCGCCATTGAACTCCTCATCCCTTCTAATAGATATATTGTCATTACCCACGTATGCATTGATATCCAAATTGCTACCATCAGATAAGTTATGGTGTACCTTAGCATTAATATCATAAAATGAAATATCAGACTTCGTGGTATTGTTAGCTTGGACGCGCGCTGCTATAGGATCGACAACTAGATCTAGCAAAGATTTCCTTACAGTAAGATTATAGCTTGTTATGCCTTTAGCTAGAGGTCCTTCTGCACTAACCCTAGTGCTTAGAGGACTTATCCCTACACCAAATTTATGTTCCTTAAGATTACCTTCTGCTATATGGAAGTTAACAACAGATGACAACCTACCACCGTAAGCGGATGGGAAGGCTTGTTTAAATAACTGTATGTTTTTAACAGCATCTGCATTAAACACTGAAGTAAGGCCTAATAAATGAGAAGTCTCATACATAGGAACGCCATCCATCATAATCAGATTCTGATCAGGACCTCCTCCTCTTACAAAAATATTGTTTTGAGCCTCATGGCCAGATTGAACTCCTGGCAAAGAAAAAATAGTTTGAAAAGGATCATTCTCGCCGAGTGTCCCTCGCCTATTCTTAAGCTCTGCTTCATTAAAGTAGTGATTAGAACTTAGGTCAGAACTGGACCGCTCGTATGTCTTACGCTCTATGATTACATCATCTATCTTCAACGGCTCTGGAGTCAAGAATAAAGAGAAGAGTTCTTTCTTCAGTTTCTTGATAGGAATAGACCTTGGTTTATATCCCAAGTAGGAGAAAGTCACCGTATCCACTTCTTGATTAACCTGAAATTGGAAGTATCCAAAGTCATTACTCAAACTTCCTATCTGATTTTTGACATTATAAATCGAAGCTCCAATTAATGGCTCTCCTGTTGCTTTATCCTTTATAAATCCATTTAAAATAGTGGTAGTAGCGAGGAACTGATTCTTATAAATATCATAAGCGAGTATGATTCTCTTATCCTCTTTGAAGTGTGGTACGATCGGCTGCTTCTCGAATATGGTCTCTAGGATTTCATTGATTGATTTCTTCCTGCGGCCTATGTATACTTCTTCGTCTAGATTAACTCTAGCAGAACTGTAGGTGAAAACACAATCAGTCCTATCCTTAAGTTCGTCTAGAATTTGCCTGATTGTACCCTTACTAGTTTTTAAGGATATCAGTTTAGATTGAAAATCTTCTTGTGATAGGCCTCTATTGTGAACACAAATGAAGCTAAAAAATATAAAGAGTAATAAGGAACAACTCCTATTACTTACAAAGATCAGATATGTAGACTTTATCGTTTTCAATTTTGTAGGTAGTCCCTATACTTTCGTTGAAATCTTTCAAAATTGATTCTAGGTCTTCGTCTCTATACGTTGAAGTAAATGGACAATTTTCTAAATTAGAACTTGCTTCATCTACTATTTCGATATCTATAGCAAAGTGATCTTCAAGATCAGCAATAACAGAGGTCATATTAGTATCATCAAAACTAAGTGTACCATTCTTCCAGCTAATTATATTATTAGAATTACTGTAAGTCTGTGTGATATCATTACCTGAGATTAACGCTTTTTCATTAGCAGTTAGTTCCACTTCAGTGTCATCATTATATACTCTTACTCTACCTTCTTCTACTGTTACGCTTTTATTTTCATTTTTTGCATTCACTTCGAATCTAGTACCTAGTACTTCTACATTTACATTATTGCCAGTTACTACAAAATTCTTTCCTTCTACTTTAGTCACTTCAAAAAATGCTCTTCCTGTAAGTTCTACTTTTCTACTATTCATAAAATCGTCCTCATCAAATGAGATGGCACTTTGCTTATCAATTGATACTACACTGCCGTCAGGTAAAGTCACCTCATTCATCATATCTGTAGCCGTAATAACTGCCATCTGAGATCCTGAATTATTAGGCATAAAGTTTCTAACTAAAAAGACTGAAGCTAAAAGAACTGCGCCAACAGCAGCTATTCGATAAATATTAGAGAAGTTTGATTTTACAACAGGAGTATCTTCTAGATCAATCTGAGACGTAATTTTGCTCCAAGCATTCTTAGTATCAAACTGCTTGTAATCTTTCAGAATAGAAAGGTCAAATGAATCATCTGCTAACATCGATTTGATGGCAGTATGATTTTGAGTTGTATCATCAAGCCAATCGTAGAGCTTTTGCTCTTCATTTGACCTGTTGTTATTTAAAAATTTAAGAAGTCCCATTTGTCCCGTTAATTACTTGAATTTCAATCTTAATAATTTCAAAGCTCTGGCGATCTGATTTTCCACCGTCTTACTACTCAGATTCAAACTCTCCGCAATTTCATTGTAAGTTAACCCATTCATCTTGTTCATCACAAAGATTTCCTGGCATTTCGGCGGCAATTGTCGTATCGACTTATGCAGCTTTTCTTTTAAGACCATGTCTTCACCCTCATCCCCTAAATATTCGACAGATTCTTTTACATTTTTTTCTAATTCTACGTATTTATTATGCATTTTCCGCTTTCTGAGCACTTCTATTGAACGATTTTTAACCGCCGTAAAGAGATAATATTTGATTTGGGTCTTTATTTGTAGCGTATCTCGCTTATTCCAGAGTTGGATGAAGACCTCCTGCACAACATCCTCAGCATCAGTACTATTATGTACAATTGTGTTGCTGTAATTACTCAGCATATTGTAAAATTCTTGGAAAATCGCCTGGTAACTCTGTTTATCTATCTTCACTTCCTAAAGGTGCTTTAAAAAAAAGTTAGAAAATTCGTTTAAAAGTCGGTTTTTCTGAGCGTAATCTGCTAATGATAGGTTGTAAATAGCTCTCCTGCCATCTCTAAAGCCTTCTTAAAAGATGCTGAATCAACTATTTCAGCATCTGTTTGCTCATTAATGTATGAGACGAGGTTTTCGGTGGGCATGTTACCAGTAAGGTCATCTTTTGCCATTGGACAGCCTCCATAGCCCATAATCGCTCCATCAAATCGTTTACACCCACTTTCATATGCTGCTTTAATTTTCTCTTCCCAATTGTGCTTGTGTGTATGTAGATGAGCTCCGAACTCCACATCAGGGTAAGGAGGAATCAGATTACTAAACAAATAAGAGATAGAATCTGGGGTCGCCACACCAATGGTATCCGAAAGCGCCATAGTCTTTATACCCATCGCAGCTAGCTGATCTACCCATTTTTGGCAGATATCCACATTCCACTCATCTCCATAAGGATTACCAAATCCCATAGAGATATAAATCAACAACTCCTTATTGTGCTTGATACATTTACTTTGGATATAGGCAACCCTATCTAAAGACTCTTCTATACTTGAGTTAGTATTACGCTGCTGAAAAGTCTCCGAAATAGAAAATGGATAACCTAGTATGTCTACTTCATCGAATTCTACTGCATCATTTGCGCCCCGTTCGTTAGCTACTATTACAGACAGAAGGCTTTTCTTATCTGATAGGTTAATTTGCTTAAGTACACTTGCAGTATCCTTCATTTGAGGAATAGCCTTTGGAGAAACAAAACTCCCAATATCAATCGTATGAAATCCAACCTTAAGCAATTGATTAAAATAGTCAACCTTCATTTCGGTTGGTATGAAGTCATGAATGCCTTGCATCGCATCCCTGGGACATTCAACTATTTTGATCATAAAGGACTAAGTACTTATTCTAATCCTAAAACTAAGTGTAATTTTGTTTTGTTGCATTGATATAAAACTCATTCATGGCACTACCCAAAGGAACCTTCAGCATCATTGGTTATTTATTACTCCTTTTCGGATTCATCTCAATCATATTTAGATTGATAGGAATGAATATTAGCTTTCTAGCATGGACTGATTTATGGGGTGTAGGTATAGGATTCTTAATCAAGATATTGATTATGATGTTTGGGATGATTATTCTTTATGTTGATCGGACTGGACTGGAGCAGTAAATCACATCTTATCACAAATTGACAATCTTCCTCTTTTTAATTAATAAGTGAACTAGTTTTTGCATAAAAAAAGGGAATAAGCAATGCTTATCCCCTTCGGTTAATTTAAAACTAATTCGTCTTAATTCTTATTTGTAATTGTATGGCTTACCTTTCACCGTCGCAATAATCGATCCTGCAACTTTATAAGGGTCAGCATTTGACGCTGGTCTTCTATCTTCTAACCATCCTTTCCATTTGTTCTCTACAGAAGCAATAGGAATCCTTATAGATGCTCCTCTGTCTGATATACCGTATGAGAACTTAGAAATTGATTGTGTCTCATGTAATCCAGTTAACCTCTGCTCATTATGTGCACCGTATACAGCAATCGCTTGCTTAATCCTATCCTTAGGTGCAAACTTCTCACATATCGTTTCAAAATCTTTCTTCTTACCTGATGTTCTTAGTTTCTTATTTGAAAAGTTTGCATGCATTCCCGAACCATTCCAATCTCCTTTAACAGGTTTAGGGTGATATTCAATGTAGTACCCATACTGCTCAGTAAGCCTATCGAGTAAGTACCTTGCTATCCATATCTCATCACCTGCTTTTTTAGCTCCTTTAGCAAATAATTGAAATTCCCATTGTCCTGAAGCTACTTCTTGATTGATCCCTTCAAATGTAAGTCCAGCTTTAATACAAAGATCAGCATGCTCCTCCACGAAATCTCTTCCATGCGTATTACGACCACCAACAGAGCAATAATATAACCCTTGTGGCCCAGGATATCCTCCTACAGGAAATCCAAGTGGTAACTGTGTAGCAGTATCCATGATAAAATACTCTTGCTCAAACCCAAACCAAAAATCATTATCATCATCATCTATAGAAGCTCTGCCATTTGAAACATGATTAGTACCATCAGCATTAAGGACTTCCGTCATTACTAAATAGCCATTTTCTCTTGCAGGATCAGGATAGATAGCTACTGGTTTTAGAAGACAATCAGATGCGCCACCTTTAGCCTGCAAAGTTGAAGATCCGTCAAAAGACCACATCGGACAATCTTTAAGTTTACCACTAAACTTTGGTAATACTTTAGTCTTGCTTCGCATGTTCTGAGTTGGTTTGTAACCATCCAACCAGATGTATTCTAATTTATATCTTTCTGCCATAGGGATTTGTTTTTAATTATTGATTTTATTTACCCATAAATTTAATTACAAGCACTCTATTATCTTATTTAAAAATTGAAATAAATGTTATATCCAAATAGCATGTAATATAGATAACACATTGTATATCAGTTCATTAATAATTTTAATAATGTTATACCAATAAATAAATTTCTACTTGCAGATTATACTAAGTAGTCTGTTGACTTTTATTTTAAACGCTCATGCATTTTGATAACTTTACAACATACTCTACTAGGATTTGAAACTCTACCCATTTTTACTTTTCGTATTGCTCTCAATTAGTCTTAAAGCACAAGTTGTAATAAGCGCAGAACAAGAAGATTTCATTGAAAACTTCATCCAATCAATTGACAGTGAGGGTGAATTTGATTTTGCTTTTCTATTCGAAGAATTGTCATATCTACAAGATCATCCCTTAGATATTAACAAGGCTAGTTATGAAGATTTTAAGAAGCTATTTATTCTAAATGATATACAGATAGCAGACCTCTTAGCGCACCGCGAAAAATTTGGTGAGTTTATCGCACTTTATGAATTACAATCAATTCCTAGCTTCGACCTTAATGCTATCAATAAGATTAGACCCTTCATTACTTTAAGAAAAAGATCTGCAGGAACGACTAGCGTCAGTAATATGATTAAAAAGGCTAATCATACTATCTTATCAAAATGGCGAAGAGTATTAGAAACTCGTAAAGGTTACACGGATGAAGCAACAGAAAACAGCAGATATTTAGGCACTCCTGACCGGCTATACAACAGATACCAAATGAGGTATGGTAACAATCTCAAGTTTGGATTAAGTATGGAGAAAGATGAAGGAGAACCAATCTTTGTAGCTGAGCAAAAAGGTTTTGATTTTTACTCAGCGCATTTTCATCTAAGTGATATTAGCAATACAGTACAGGACTTAGTCTTAGGGGATTTCAGTGTCAGCTTAGGCCAAGGTCTAATTTTGCATAATGGATTTGGGTCGGGCAAAAGCACTTATGTGATGGATGTAAAAAAAGGAGGACGTACACTTAAAAGTTACACGTCACTTAATGAGACGAATTTTTACAGAGGTTTAGGAATTAGTATTAAGCTTAATGAAAACTTTGATTTAACGGCTTTTGCATCAAGGAAAGATATTGATGCAAATGAAGCCGATGAGCCTAACGATGACGGATTTGATTTCTTTACCTCGATTCTCAATGATGGCTTACATAGAAGTATTAATGAAAGAAATAAAATCAATAGCGTAAATGAAACTACTTATGGTGGTAGACTTGGATTTAGAAAAGGTAATCTAAGCATCAATTATAACGGACTACATAACACCTTCGACAAGCTTTTTGAACGTAGAAACACATTTGCAAATCAATTTAGATTTAGTGGAGATAAACTTGTCAATCACAGTATAGACTACACATACAAGTATCGAAACTTTAATTTCTTTGGAGAGTCTGCAGTAAGTGATAATGGCGGTACTGCACATCTTGCAGGTGTTCTTATTGGCTTAGACAAGTTGGCAGACCTTTCTATTCTTTATCGAAATTATGACAAGGACTACCAATCTCTATTCTCTAATTCATTTGGAGAAACATCTGGGACTAACAATGAAAAAGGGCTATATATTGGTTTTAAGCTTAAGCCAATTAACAATGTTACATTAAGCGCGTACGCAGACCAATGGAGTCATCCGTGGGTACGATTTAGAAGTGATGGACCTAGTAAAGGGAGAGAGTATTTAGCTAAACTTGCATATGATATTAGACGTAAAGCAAATTTTTACATCCAGTACAAAATAGAACAGAAGCAACAAAACTCTAGTGACAGTGAATTAAAAGTAGACCAGCTAGTACCTATCCAATTAGAAAAACTACGGGTTCAAATGAGTTTTAATCTAAGTGAAAACATAGATATAAAATCTAGAGTTGAGTTTTCTAAATATAAAGAAGAAACTCAAAATGATTTTGGATTCTTAGTTTATCAAGATTTTGCATTCAGACCAAAACAATCTAAATATTCCATCAGCACAAGAATCGCCTACTTCGACACCCCAGGGTTTGATACTAGAATCTATACTTATGAGCGTGACTTGCAGTACGAATATTTTGTTCCATTTTTTGCTGATCAGGGCTGGCGATACTATGTTAACTTAAAGTGGCAGCTAAATAGAATGACTAGGCTCGAGCTTAGAGCATCTCAGACTAGATACTTAGACAGAAACAGCATCGGCTCATCTAATAACGAAATAGATGGTAATACCCAAACACAGCTCAAAGCTCAAGTAAGGATTAGGATCTAATTCTAATTATTATTTCGTTAATACAGATTTCGATTTGATTATTTACTGGATGTAGGCTATTTTACAAGTATATCTAAGCACGAAACATGAAAAAGTCAAAAAAGAAAAATAGACGAGGTTTTATCAAAGAAGCTTCTACAGGAGCAGCTGGTTTTATGATAGTTCCACGACACGTCCTTGGCGGTAGAGGATTTACTGCACCGAGTGACAAGCTTAACCTTGCTGCCATTGGCGCAGGAGGTAAAGGAGGATCTGATATATGGAATTCTTATGCTGATGGAGAAAATAATGTAGTAGCCTTAGCAGACGTCGATACTAAAAACGCTGCAAGAACAGTAGAGCGTTTTCCTAAAGCAAAATTCTATAAAGATTTTAGGATGATGCTTAACGAAATGGGAGATGAAATCGATGCAGTGACTATCTCTACTCCTGATCATGTGCATGGCATAGCAGCTAATATGGCAATACAACGGGGAATGCATGTATACGTACAAAAGCCACTTACACATAATATCTATGAAGCCAGAAAACTAACAGAAGCGGCAAGAGAACATAAGGTAGTTACCCAGATGGGAAATCAAGGTGCTTCACATCCTGGTCAGGAGCAATTAGCTAAGTGGTTTGCAGAAGGACATATAGGAAATGTACATACTGTAAATGTATGGACTAACAGACCAGTATGGCCACAAGGTATACCTAAGCCAGAAGGAGATGCAGCTCTACCTGATCACCTTTCTAAGTCAGATTGGGATTTATATATAGGTCCAGCAGAGCATGTAGATTATCATAGACTCTACCATACCTTTAAGTGGAGAGGATGGTGGAATTTTGGTACAGGAGCCTTAGGTGATATGGGATGCCACTTAATGGATATTCCATTTAGGATGTTACAGCTAGGCTATCCTACAGAAGTAGAATGTAGTGTAGGTGCTGTTTTCACTAGAGATTGGTCACCGGAATACATTCCGGAAGGTTGCCCTCCAAGTAGCACTGTACAATTAGGATTTAATCCGACAGCAAATAACAACTCAAAAATAAACTTCACTTGGTCAGATGGAGGCATAAGACCGTTCCACCCATCTATAATTCCTGCTGATCACCCGATAGGTGATAACGATAGTACTAATGGGGTTATGATGATCGGAGATAAAGGTGTTCTCACGAGTGGTACTTATGGAATGGTACCTAAGATGTATCTAAATGATGGTACGTTAGTAGAGATGGATAAGAATTTTGAAAGCAAGAATAAATATTTAGACAAGCCTGAGTCAGGTCATCAATACGCTTGGCAAGCAGCATGCAAAGCTGGGTTTAATAGTAAAGAGCATAAAGCACTTACGTCATCATTTGATTATGCTGGCCCAATGACAGAGACTGTTTTAATGGGTAACCTAGCAATCAGAAGCTATTCCCTATCAAAGGTAATGTCGAGCGGTCATAGAGATTATTATGGTAGAAAGAAGTTACTATGGAACGGAGAGAAAATGGAGATTACAAACTTTGAAGAAGCAAATCAATTTGTAAGTAGACCTTACAGAAAAGGTTGGAAGTTTATCTAGAAATGTAAAACAGTGGAAAAAGAAGAATTAAAGGCTATCAGAAATGATGGCCTTTTCTTATGTCACAGTTTCATTATCATAAAAGATAGTAGCGTCTTCCAACATATCCTCTAACTCTTCATAGATATCAGCAAGTGTCTCTGAGTTCCAGCTGAAGGTGTTTTGGATCTCTTCAGCTACTCTTTTCATATGTTTCTTCACACTCTCTACATCAAAGTAAATTTGGCCTGTCCGTCTACCAAAAAAATCTACAGGAGTAGCCACAGCTTCATACATCAGGGTGTACCATAACTCAGCATCAATTAGCCCTTCGTCTTTGTTTGGGTTTGCAATTTCTACTAGTCTTTCCAAAATCAACTTGGCATCTTTACCGTAAGTAGTGGTAAGGTACCATGCATCGTGCTTAGTATAACCCATACCTTTCATCTCATCATAGAGTTGAGAAATGTATTGTTTGACTTCTTTATAATCTTTAAATGGATTAATAGCTAGTTGTATTTCTTTAGTCTTACACTTAGAATAATCTATACCGTCGCATTTCTTCATTACAGCATCGACAACGCGTTCTGCCATCTTTCTGTAACCCGTCAGCTTTCCTCCAGCAATAGATATAAGTCCACTGTCTGATATAAAGATTTCGTCCTTTCTAGATAGCTCAGATGGAGACTTCCCATCTTCATGGATAAGAGGTCTAAGACCAGCCCAACTAGATACTACATCCTCTACCTTAAGATCAAGAGACGGGAACATTTTATTAACTGCAGCCAATAAGTACTTAGCATCATGGATGGTACTTACTACCCTATCTAAGCTATCCTTGTAGTTAGTATCAGAGGTGCCTAAGTAAGTAACTAAGCCACGTGGAATTGCAAATATCATACGTCCATCAAAAGCATCAAAGTAAACAGATTGCTTTAGTGGTAACTTAGATTTAGGTAATACGATATGTACACCTTTAGTTAGGTGCAAGGACTTACCTTTTTGAGAACCATCTTTTTTTCTAAGTGTATCTACCCATGGACCTGTTGCGGACACCACTTGAGTAGCATTAACCTTAAACGAAATATTATTGAGATGATCATAGCAATTAACACCTACAACTTTACCATCATCGTAAATAAAATCTTTTACCTCTGCATAGTTAAATGCTTTAGCCCCATATCTTCTTGCTGTCTTAACCAGTTCGATAGTGAGTCGAGCATCATCAGTTCTATATTCAGAATATCTGATTCCACTTTTTAACAAATCATCAGATATAAGTGGTTCTGCAGTTTTAGTTTCTTGACGTGATAGAGGTTTTCTCTTGTCCTCCTTCTTAACTCCCGCTAATAGATCATAAACCATAATAGCGAAACTAGCAGACAATTTACCGAAGGTCCCATTTTTGACTATCGGCAGTAACATTTTTTCGGGATGCACAAGATGAGGGGCAAGCTTGTGGACTATAGCTCTTTCTGTACCTGTCTCTTTAACTAGTCCTATTTCAAATTGTTTTAAGTATCGTAAACCACCGTGTATGAGTTTGGTGGATTTACTAGAGGTACCTGAGGCAAAATCTTCTTTCTCGATGAGTAACGTTTTGATTCCACGTGTTGCAGCGTCAAGAGCTATACCACACCCAGTAACTCCTCCTCCGATAACCACCAGATCAAAATGATCCTGAGATATACTATCTATATCAGATTTTCGATCAAATACTGAAAACTTGAGAGGATTATTGATGATAGTTAGTTTTAAAATACCACATAGGTTAATCTATGATATTATAAAAATATGATATAAAAGTTAGCAACCATAACTCTTTTAAAACCATGTTAGGGTAATTTCGCTTATTAGTGTTGAAGAGCGCAAATACTATAAACTTAAAATCAATAGTTTATCAATTTTGCGTTATCGATATCGCCAAACGAAATAACTCGAATCAGTAACGATTACAATATTATTTTTTGAAATCTTGGTATAGCAAATATTTGACTCTAGTTTTCTTGAATTTTTCTAAATCACTTTGCCAACTCTCAACTATTTCATCTTCTGAAAGATTTTGTATAATCTTTTTCTTAAGAGAGTCATTACCTGCTAGTTTATCAAAGAAATTGTTATTTGGCAAGAAGAAATCCACGCCACTCTCCTTTACAGCTTTATACATTTTCAATAAAAAACTTAACTGTAATCTCTTATCACTGTGGAGTGTAGAACTATCCACATGATGAAACTCCATACCGTAACATTCCTTACCCATATGCTTAGGTGACTTTGCACCAGGCTTACTGACAGGAGTGAATTTGAATGGCATTTTATCCTTTAAAGCAGGATGACCAAATAGTTGGAATTGCTGATCTGTGCCTCTTCCTACACTTACTGTCGTTCCTTCAAAAAAGCATAATGAAGGATATAATAATATAGACTTAAGATTAGGCAGATTAGGTGAGGGTTTGACAGGAAGATCATAAGTCATAGTGTGATCATAGTTTTTACATTCGATTACTTTAAGATCACAAGTGAGTCCACCTTCTAACCAGCCTTCTCCATTAATCATAGTCGCGTACTCTCCTATAGACATCCCATAAACTACTGGTACTGGATGCATGCCAACAAACGATTTAAACTCAAGATCCAATACTGGACCGTCTACATAGAACCCATTAGGATTGGGTCTATCAAGTACTATTAGAGGGATACCTTGCTCTGCCGCTGCTTCCATCATGTAATGGAGTGTCGAGATGTAAGTATAAAAACGAACGCCTACGTCTTGTATATCAAACACCAAAATATCTACATCTTGTAAATCTTCCGCTGAAGGTTTTTTCTTTTTACCATACAGGGAAATAATTGGTATTTGAGCTTTCTTGCTATCTGCAATTTGCTCACCAGCATCCGCGGTACCTGAGAAGCCATGCTCGGGAGTAAAAACTTTAGTAACATCAACCTCTAATGACAATAATGAATCTAAGAGATGATTATCGCCAATCATACTTGTTTGATTAACTATCAATCCAACTCTTTGAGATTTAAGGAGAGGCACATAGACTGCTGTTCTATCTGCTGCTGGAATTATTCCATGATATTCTCTATCTATAATATTTTCTGTCCCAAAATTATTCGTATTAAGATTATCTTTAATATTTTGCTTACAAGAAATTGAACTCATAAATACTAAACAAAGCACAAGCGAACCGATACTTAAATGACTGTAAAAAGGAAATATGCGATCATAGATGTGGAAACCACAGGAGGAATGCCGCGAAGGGATAAGATTACTGAGATAGCTATTTTGATTCATGATGGGACAAAGATAATTGATCAATTTGATACACTTATTAATCCAGAACGTTCTATCCCTGCAGAAATTACGCGAATCACAGGTATCACTAATGAAATGGTCCAAGATGCCCCAAAGTTTTATGAAGTTGCTAAGGATATTATTGAGATTTTAGAAAAGACAATCTTCGTAGCTCATAATGTAAGGTTTGATTATAGTTTCATTAAAGAGGAGTTTGGTCAGCTTGGGTTCACTTTTACTAAGCGCCAGTTATGTACTGTCAAACTGACTAGGAGAGCTTTCCCTGGTTTGGATTCTTATTCCTTAGGAAACCTCATAAGACACTTTGGTATCTCTGTAAACAATAGGCACAGGGCATTAGATGATACCATAGCAACATCGGAGATCTTTACTACCATCTTACAAGAGAAAGTTGGAGATGAAGAGATTAAGGAGATGATTAATCTAGGTATTAAAGAATCTCAGCTACCTAAAGGAATAAGCATAGAAGGTCTTCATCATCTACCAGAGACTCCTGGGGTTTATTACTTCTACAATAAGGATGGTAGAGTTGTTTATGTTGGCAAAGCGAAAAACATAAAGTCTAGAGTCTTCCAACACTTTAACAAGATAACCACCAAGGCAGCAAAAATTTATCGATCAGTTGACTCTATAACTTTCGAAGAAACGGGAAATGAATTAGCAGCGTTACTTCTAGAAGTTAAAGAAATCAAAGAATTGCAACCAGAGATTAACAAGGCAATGAGACGAAAGGATTTTCAATACTTCTTAGGAAAGACCACTGACAACGACGGTTTCCCATTTTTAGAAGTTTTGAAAAACACAAAAGCTAATCTTGCTAAAGCAGACAAGCTCTTTGATTATTCTAAGGCAAAATTTGGTCAAGAGCACTTACTAAATCTATGCATAGAGATGGAGCTTTGCATGGACCGTACAGAACTATCCGATAAATACGAATGTCATTGTCATGGTGATTGTATTAATAACTCTAAAGAAGATTATGAAGATAAGATGCTTGAATTAAATGAAGCTCTAAGAGGAAAGTTTAATAGAGATTTTATAATAGAAGAAGCCGGAAGAACTCGAAGTGAAAAATGTTTAATACTAATAGAGGGAGGGTTTTACAAGGGATATCATTTTTTAGATTCTGAAAATTCGATAGTCGATGAAACTGCCTTAAGTGATCTTGTTAACAAGGTTGACTACTACCCTATTTATAATAAGTTAATCTGGAATTATTTAGAAGAAAGTCCTAAAAGAGCAAAATATTTTTAGGTTTAATTAAACCCACGACTTTTATAGCAGTCTTATTTTTGCAATTCAATTTATCCTGAGGTTAATTATAATTTTCTTAGAAGAATGAATGTTTAACTATTACTTCTAAAACACAAGAACAGCTATGTCCAACATAAGTCTAGATCCGTACAAAGGCCCTTGGGAAAAGAAAAATGCAATTCATCTTTTGAATAGAGCTCTACTTGGCTATAGAATTGATGAGGTTAATGAATCCTCTAAGCTGGGACTAGATAAAACATTAGATAAGTTACTCGAGACTTTACCTCTTCCTTCCCCTCCAGTGCATTACACCTATGATCAAGACCCCAATGCTCCTATAGGTACTTCATGGGTAATGCACAAAGCACCAATTCCTGCACCTGCTGGGCTCAATTTTAATAGGAGAAGATCACTAAGAGCTTGGCAGATGGGTTTGTTTAATGAAGAAGGGATGAATATAAGAGAGAAGATGGTTTTATTTTGGCATGATCATCTACCTATTAGTGCGGAGACAAATGCAAGATATCAATTTCAATATATCAACACCCTAAGAACTCACGCTCTAGGTAATTTTAGAGATTTGATTGTAGACATAACTGTGTCGCCAGCGATGTTAAGATATCTTAATGGAGGAGAAAATGACAAAGATGCACCCAACGAAAACTACTCGAGAGAATTACTAGAACTCTTCACTGTAGGCAGGGGCTTAGAACAAGGGAATGGTGATTATACAAATTATACAGAAGATGATGTCTTAGAACTTGCCAGAGCATTGACGGGCTGGCGTGTTACAAATGAAGATGGTCTATTACCATATGGGAGGTTTGTAGCTAGATTACATGATGAAGGACAAAAATCACTGTCGGCAAGATTAGGTAATCAAGTGATTAATAATGCAGGAGAAGAAGAATACAAAAACGTGGTAGACGCTATCTTTAAAAGTGATGAAGTAGCAAGATTTATTTCCCGTAAACTTTATATCTGGTTTTTAGATTCTGATATCTCTAGTGAAATAGAGTCTCAAATCATAAAGCCAATGGCTAACATTATAATCGAAGACAACTATGAAATAAAAGGTGCTTTAAGAGCGCTATTGGCATCTCAGCATTTCAATGATGTATCAAAACATGGGTGCATGATTAGTTCTCCTTTAGATTTCATGTTTAAAGTGATGAATACACTGGACATTGAATTAGATCTTGATTTTGACGCTAAATACTTCTTCTGGGATAAGCTTTATGAAGCTTCTATTGCTTTGGATATGGTGATGTTTGATTTACCTTCTGTAGCAGGTTGGCAAGCTTATTATCAGTCCCCACAATATTACAACTACTGGATTAATTCCTACACTTTAATTGCTCGCCAAGATTACCTTACTGCATTAGAATCTGGTGTATCAATTTCAGGAGAGAAATATGGTCTTGATTATTTTAGAATTATTTCCAAGGTAGAAAACCCTTCTAATCCTAACACTCTTATACAGGAAATGATCGATCAGATTTTTACTGTCCCTATATCGGAAAACCAATTTGCCCATCTAAAAAGAGGATTACTTGGTGATGATGACGATAGTACTTGGACAACGTTATACAATGACTATGTAAACAATCCAGATAACACTTCTCTTAAGCGATCCGTAGAAGAAAAATTGTTTGTCTTCTTCTGGAGATTTATGAGAATGCCAGAATTTCAATTAATGTAGACCAACAAACATGAAAAGAAGAAACTTTATAAAAAATACTTCTCTGCTAAGTGTTCCTGGTCTACTTGCAGGAATACCGATAGCAACGCTGGGGCGCAGTAGCTTATCACAATTTATAGAAGATGATACTGATAGAGTGCTTGTACTGATTCAGCTTGATGGAGGTAATGATGGCTTAGCAACGATTATACCCACTGACCAGCAGGATAATCTTGCATTTGTCAGGCCTAACATATACATACCTCAAAACAAGATTCTCGATATATCAGATACTGTCGGGTTGCATCCTAGCATGACAGGAATAAAGTCATTGTACGAAGATGCCAAAATAAAGATCATAAGAGACGTAGGGTATCCTGACCAAAATCGATCTCATTTTAGGTCAAAAGACATATGGCATACTGGCTCTAAGCATGATGAATATCTAAGTACAGGCTGGATGGGTAGATATCTAGATAGCAGGGTCGATAATTTTCCTGATGCTTATCCAAATCAAGATAATCCCCACCCTTTTGCTATAACTGTCGGCAATAATATTTCAGAGACATGCGAAGGGTTAACTGGCAATTTTAGTATGGCTATTGTAAACCCAGAAAGAATTACAGAACTATACGCTCCTCTTGCTAATGAAGTGGTGGATGGATGCGCGAAAGACAATCTGAATTTTCTGACAAAATCTATCCAGCAAACAAACGAATATGGCGCCTCGATAAAAGAAGTTTATGATAGCGGCAGTAATATATCTACCAAATATAATGATGAAAATATACTTGCCCAAAAACTAAAAAATGTAGCACGATTAATAGCTGGTGGTATCCAATCAAAGATATTCGTCGTTAGCCTTGGTGGTTTTGACACTCACTCTTTACAAACCGACGATGACAACAGCACCACAGGAAGACATGCAGACTTGTTATCTACTTTATCAGATGCTATTACAGCGTTCCAAGACGATATTCAAAAATTAAACTTAGATCAAAGAGTATTAGGGATGACCTATTCAGAATTTGGACGAAGAATAAAATCAAACTCGAGTTATGGAACAGATCATGGCACTGCTGCTCCACTAATGATGTTTGGTTCCTGCCTTGATAGTGGAATCACTGGTGAAAGTTTTGTGATAGATAGAGAAATAGACAATAGTGAAGGAGTACCTATGCAATACGATTTTAGATCCGTATATGGCAGCACTTTAATTGACTGGTTTGGCGTGCAAGAAAGTGAAGTTAAGTCATTGTTTAACTTTGATTTTCAGTATTTACCTATAACTGCAAAATGCGACAGCACTACTAGCACTAATGATCTAGATTCAGAAATATTTAAACTTACAGTAAGGCCTAATCCGATTTTAAATAATTTCAATTTGAGTTTTAACTCACAAAGTGAACACATTAAGATTAGCATTTTTAATGTATTAGGATCTGAGATCAAAGTACTCACAAACCGTAAATTAAGTGCTGGAGATCATGATATGAGATTTGATTTGTCAGGACTTCCTTCAGGCCCCTATTTTGTGAGGATTCAGAACAAGCAGTTACAGAAGACTTTGAGGATTATAAAACAGCAGTAAGTCTTCAACTAGGTGTTGACAGAATTGTTCTTATTTTAAGATAAATTTTGAACAATGAAAAATTGGTATATCATCAGCTTGATTATTTTCTCTTTATTCTCATGTAAGCAAACAACATTAGACAAGGTATTCAAAGGAAAAACAGTACCAACAAAACAGCTATTTAGCTCTGTCATCCAAACACCAAATGAAAATGTAGGCGTTGGAGTCAAGCCTATAGAGGGTGCGCAGGTATTGTTTGATGGTACAAAAGAAATGCTAGATGAGAAATGGACTTACTGGGAAGGTCCACGGTTAAAAGCAAGTTTGCCTATCAAATGGGAGATCCAGAATGACCCGAAAACATCTGGTTATACAATGAACACAAATGACCCGAGTTCTGCTGGAGGATTGTATGGTGCAGCTGATATTGTAACCAAAGAAAAATTCAATGACTTTAGGTTACATGTCGAATTCTTGATAGAAAAGGAAGGTGGTAACTCTGGAGTCTACTTACAAAATAGATATGAAATCCAAGTATTGGATGGCGATTCCACCTCGCATGGTCTTGCTGCAATGATCAATGAATCGGAGTCACCGTACTTTGCCTATAATGGATTAGGAGAATGGAATAGTTATGATGTAAAATTTAGATCGGCAAGATTTGAAAATGAGAAACTCACTGAGCAGCCATTAGCTACAGTATATTTTAATGGAGTGAAGGCTCATGTAAACCATGCAATTAAAAAAGTGCATGGGGGTCCTAACTCAGGCTTAGATGGAGGCAACAACAAGGGGTCAGGAATTACCAATCGACCAGGAGGATTAAAACTTCAAGCTGAAGGTCATGATGTTTTATATCGAAACATCTGGATCAAACCACTTCAATTAGATAAAGCCGACACCGATTTTTAGTACATTAATCGTTAGCGTTTTCCTAAAGAGTTCCATCGAAGATTCTAAAAACAAGTTAATATTATCCAAATACGTTAGGTGCTCTGTTAATTCCATCTTAATGGGGTTTAAAGTTTATGTGCTTACCTATACCTTAAGTGTATCAGAAACAATTTCTATTCACTTAAAACCTAAGCACATGAAACAAACCATTACACTAGGATTTTTATCACTCCTCTTCATGTCTTCTTGTCAGACATTGAAAATTAGTGATTTCCCACAAGGTACGGCCATTGAAAGTCGACTTCCAGCCTTAGAACCCATATTTGATTATCACAGTTTCCAAGCTGCGTATCCAGATTATTACGAATCAAATTCTGGTACTGCAATAAGACTAGATGACAACATTTCTATTTTTAGTGGTGCAACAAGAGGAAGGTCAGTATCAAATGAAACCAAAGCATACGATGCTGTTCATCTATTTGAGAAAGAGATCAGAGATAACATTTCAAAATCAACGGGAAAGATCTATGGCTCAGCAGTATGTAAAGTTGGATTTGGAAATTCATCAAGTAATTGGGCTAACCCGATAATCTCTTATGCAACATTAGGTATTGCTAACTTATTTGGATTTCCTTTTACCATCATTACAGATGAGTTAGAAGTGATCGTAGAAATCAGAGATGCAGACAATTTTATTATTGGTAGGTACTCGGCGATTGGCGAAGGTAAAGTTGATGTAACTATATACAAATCAGACGGTGCAGAAAGATTAGCTCATGCTAGGGCATTTGTAAATGCCATGGAACAGATTAAAGATAAATTGGTTTATGATGAACCAGAACTCAACTCTTTACTCGTTAAGAATGGCCCTGTAAATTTCGAAAATGTATATGAATAGTTTTTAGACTTAGATTTGTCAGGGCTTAGTAATTTACTAAGCCCTTTTTGCATTTTATAATGATGCTTCCATCGGATGTTCCTTTAGTAAATCTTCAGGAGTATAGAACCCTTTCTTTTCAGCTATCTCTGCTCTTATTTTTTTCACTGCTTCAGCCTTGACTTCTGTACCTCTATTTCCGAAGCTACTCCGTACATAGGTTAGGACAGCAGCTATCTCTTCGTCATCTAGTAAGCCTTCGAATGGTGTCATTGGCACATTGCCAGGAAAAGATTTACCATCTACCTCAATAGGCCCGTAAAGTCCTTTGAGTGTTAATTTTATTAATCTTTCTTCATCACCCAGCACCCAGTTGTTACCCACTAGAGAAGGATATCCAGATGCTACTAATCCCTTACCATTTTCTTGGTGACAGGTACCACAATAACCATCTTGCAAATAGATTTCCTCTCCTTCAGCATACTTGCTAGAAGCATCCATTGGCATTCCATCTTGCTTACCTTTTTGGGGTTTCTTCGGTACATTCATTCCATTGATATGATTGACCGCAGTCAGGTGTGCGTTTACTATCCAATCATCCATCTCAAGTTCACCTGCAGCATTGAGGACTTTCATGCCTTCATCGACATTATCTAACCATGATGCAGCAGTGATTGCTTCTAGTCTTACTCTACCATGATCGTCTGTTGCTGCTTGAGTTAATAAATTAATATGTTCATTCTCATCTTGTAAATGATGACCATTGTATCTAAGTACTCTCGTTGCTGCTGCTCTTGCTCTGAAATCTTTTGCATTCATAACTTGCTTAAGCAAATCTTTATTCATTTCATTTAATCCCCAATACACCCACATTGCCTCTACTAGATGATGCTCATACCTTGGATCGTCTTTATCTAGGTCTGCAATCCATGTTTTAGTGGCACTCATAACTGCCGACTTATCTCTTCCTCGCAGGGCTCTTTTAGAT
>CALFUQ010000174.1 GCA_937929885.1 uncultured Saprospiraceae bacterium | reverse complement strand
TTCAGAATCGCTTAATTCAATTTGGAGCATATACAAAATATGACGATGTGCTTAAAGGCATGTACAAGATGAAAAAGAAACTTGAAGCTCCACTTACGATTATCGAAGAAACCACAAAAGGCAAGGTTATGTACAAGCTAGTAAGCGCAGATCAAATGACCCTCCAAAACGCTCAAATTAGTGTCAACGAATTAAAAGGCAGAGGAATCGATTGCTTTGTAAGAAAAACTAATTAGATCATCCTATCTAGTCAGACCACTATCTGAGCAGCAAGTAACTCTTCTGGAATTCCAAATGAATCAACAATCTGCATAGCATCTGGCCGTAGCTCAGAAATCAACTTGCCATGTACTCTTCTGATTGCTTTAGACTTACCACCATCAATAAAATCATTTTCTAAGAACCATCCTTTATTTTCCTGAATTACTTCTAGTGCATAAAGTTTACAAAGTTTATTGAGCGTTGGTTTAATACTTACATCTGTGCAATTATCCTTTGCGTTCATAAATGATGTAAGTACAACTTCGTCTATAAAAGCATGGGCTAGCTCTACCATATGCACCTGACACTTGAGAAATGCTTGGAAAGGATTAACACGCTTTTTAAGATAGTCCCGCATTCTTTGGCTTACAGAGTATAGTAATTTTTCTCTTCGATATCTAAATGCCTCTGTATGAAATTCTTTACTCAGGATATGCTCCACAGAAGAGTTTCTAGTCTGAATTACATTCCACTCTTGTATCGTATTGCTAAATCTATTGTAGAGATATTTGATCACAGCTCGATTGCCCTCATCATGAAAAGACTGTTTGAATTCTGTCAACAGCCCTTTAGCGACCAGTTGCATAAGTACCGTATTGTCACCTTCGAAAGTTGTGAATATATCTGTATCTGCCTTAAGGGCGGTGAATCTATTTTCCGCTAAATACCCTTTACCTCCGCAAGCTTCTCTGCAAACCTGAATGGTATCGGTTGCATGCCAAGTTGCTTTCGATTTCAGCCCAGCAGCTAAAGTTTCTACCTCTCTCATTTCATCCTCATCTGCATGTACGAGTTTGTCTGCCAGATCATGAAGCGCAAAATGATAAGCATAGGTTTTAGCTAATCTTGGTAGCAATCTCAACTGATGAGTAGGGTAGTCCATAATCAATACCTCATCATCTCCACTCTTGCTTGAGAATTGTCTCCTCTTAAGTGCATACTTAGTAGCAATTGTAAGCGCAGATTTAGAAGCGCTTATTCCTGCAAGTCCTACACATACCCGCCCAACTACCAATGCACCTAGCATGGTAAAGAATCTTTTGTTAGGATTTTCTATAGAGCTTATATATTTACCGTCATCGTCAATCTGCCCATATCTATCAAGTAGATTATCGATCGGCACTCTCACATTGTTAAACCATATTCGCCCATTATCTACACCATTAAGACCCATCTTATAACCACAGTCTTCTACTTTTACTCCTGGAAGCATATTAGAGGACTCGTCTCTGAGCGGAACTAAAACTGCATGTACCCCATGGCTCGCACCGTCTACTATCAATTGAGCAAAAACCGCAGCCATGGTCGAGTGCATAGCATTACCGATGTATTCTTTTCCTGCCGCTATATTGGGAGAGTGTATAACTAGTTCCTTAGTAGTGCTGTCATAAGTTGCTGTAGTTTCTAGACCGTTGACATTAGAACCATGTCCAGTTTCAGTCATCGCAAAACAACCTAATAATTCGGCTTTGTGTAATGCCTCGACATATTTTTTATGATGCTTATCAGTCCCTAAGTTTAGTACCGCTCCACCAAATAATCCGAACTGAACTCCAAACTTTATCAATAAGCTCAAGTCATGATATCCAAGCATTTCGAATGCTTTTATCTGAGCCCCTGTATCTTCATAACCCCCATATTTTTTAGGAAATGCATATGCGCTTATACCTTGCTTGCCTAGTTCTTTTGTGAGCGCTAGGATATGTAATCTGTATTCGTCTTTGTCTGGTATTTCTTGATATTTGAAAAAAGGATCGCGGAGCAGTTTCCTTATTTTATTAGACAGCTCTATTTTATCTCCATCGAGAAAATTCTTCATTTTCTCTGCATCAAATGATTGTGCTGATTCTGTAGAATCAGATTCCTTTTGAACTTTGGTCAATAGAAGATCCCAACTTTTTTGTCCTTGGACACCAAGAGCAGTCTCTATATCAGTGAGTGCAGTTTTTGTATTAGGACTTTTCCAGATCTCATCACTTTTATACCCTACACTTGCAGTAGCCATCTCCATGCCGAGTTCCACAAGAGAAGTTTTTTTAGACTCTGGCAAGTCTTTAGCATGTTTTTTAATAGTCTGTACCCATGATTTGAAAACCTCTTCTGGTGGAGGATTAGTAGGATCAGTCCACTTAATCAGATATGCTTTATCATCATCAGTTAAAAAATCAATATCATCAATGGCCTTGTGTATCAATTTCATTTCTGATGGACTCAGCACGCTGTCCGACCATCCCACATAGAAAAGAGGTAGTAAGCTTAATACTCCTGGGGAGTAGGTTACTTCTGTTGACGCTATTGTTTGCATTTTTTTGACTTTTATCTAGATATAGGAATAACGACTTTTAAGCGATTCTGGTTTTAAAAGATAGATTTCTTTTGGCCATAGCTTGTACAAAAAGATTGATTTTATCACCAATGGTGTATTTTTATCTCCTAATAAAAATGAAATGGGATTACTAGACGATAAGGTTGTATTGATTACAGGTGGCTCACGCGGAATAGGTGAAGCGATTGTGAAGAAATGTATTGCTGAAGGTGCAACAGTGGCTTTTACTTATCGCTCGTCAGCAGATAGGGCAAATGCTATAGTTAAAGAATTAGGGGATAAAGTAAAAGGCTACCAATCCGACGCATCAGACTTCGCAGCATGTGAAGAACTAATAAAGCAAGTAGTTGCAGATAACGAAAGAATCGATGTTTTGATAAATAATGCTGGTATAACTAAAGACACCCTGATGCTTAGAATGAGTGAAGCGCAATGGGATGATGTTATTCATGTGAATCTTAAGTCGGTATTTAACCTTACAAAGCATGCGATGAGGACTATGCTTAAGCAAAGATCTGGTTCTATAATCAATATGAGTTCAGTGGTAGGTGTGTTTGGCAATGCTGGACAAGCAAACTATGCTGCGTCTAAAGCTGGGATAATCGGATTCACAAAATCTATAGCTAAGGAAGTAGGTTCGCGTGGAATCAGATGTAATGCAATTGCACCAGGTTTTATCGCAACAGAGATGACAGATGAGCTTTCTGATGATGTGAAGAAAGCATACACTGATGCAATTCCACTCAAGAGATTTGGTGAAGCAGAAGATGTAGCCAATGCTTGCGTTTATTTAGGCTCAGATATGTCTACTTATGTGTCAGGACAAGTCTTAAGTGTGTGTGGTGCAATGAATACGTAACCTAAAATATTTTACGATCACAAAGTTTGGAATATTTCTATGTCTGATTTTACTAGCAAGTATTTTTGCTTGTAGTAAAAAGACAGTCTACGTCACTTCTGTAGATGATTTAGAGAACCAAGCTATCACAAGAAGTAAGGATAAAAAAAACTGGAAAAGGAATTCTGAAGTTCCCTCAAACTATATTCCTCATGATTCTATTTCCCATTTGTATCCCACAAAGTATATCAGGCTTAATTTTCATTATATGAATGATAGCCTCGGTGATAAAAACTATGTTGGAAAGGAAGCTATTGACTTTACCTATAATCTAGTGGATAATGCTAATAAGCGTTTATTAGAAAATCATAAAATGAAGTTGCCAGCAGGTAACAATACTCCTAGGCTAAATCCTAAATATCAATATGTAATCAGAGGGCTAAGAGAAGATCCACATGACAAAGGAGTTTATTTCCACAATGATGATGAGTTGTATTATTTTCTGAACAAAGGAAGAAAGCAAAATAATTACAAACGTGCTGTTATAGATAAGTATGCAATCAGACTAGATTCTGTATTGAATATTTTTGTAATGCCACATCACCCAGACAGCGTCAAGTCCAAAAAATATAATGTATCCAATACTGGTATTGCACTAGGTCATGCCATTAAGATCGCTGGGCTGTATGAGAAGGGTGATCCTTTCTGGGAATATGCAACTCTACTCAACCATGAAGTAGGGCATAGCATGGGACTTTCACATACATGGAATCAAAATGATGGCTGTGATGATACGCCCAAGAATAAAAACTGCTTTACCAGAACCAAGCAAACACCTTGTAATGAAGCTATATCAAATAATCTCATGGATTACAACAGTAGCCAGATGGCAATTTCTCCATGTCAACTTGGTATCATTCATAAAAACATAAATGAGCTGGATAGTGAGGAAAGAGCAGTAGTTATACCCCAATGGTGTGATTATGATTCTAGCAAAACTATTGTAATAAAGCGCGATCAAGTTTGGAGTGGAGCAGTAGACTTATATGGAGATCTGATAATTGAATCAGGTGTAGAGTTGCAAATAAAAAACAGAGTTTCATTACCAAATGGAGCGAAAATAGTATTGCGAAAAAAATCCAGATTGGTTTTGGATAACTGCTTGCTCCACAATGCTTGTGGTGATGAGTGGGGAGGAATAGAATGTTATTCTAATAAGGATATTACTACAATTGGCAATGTCATAATCGAAAATGTAAAAAGGATAGAAGCCGTTAAAAACTAATTGATTGGTCTCCCAATATTTTAGGTTTAAACTTAATGTGCTTTAAAGATCTCCTAACTGAGGTCTTAGAATTATTTCCTCGACTACTGCACTAGGTCCTAACTGGATCGTTTGCCAAACGATTTTAGCAATATCTTTTGCTTCCATAAGTCTTTCGTGTGGTAGATCAACTCCTGCCCATGAGTTAGACCAGGTAGCCCCAGGAAGTATTGAGGTTACTCTTATTCCATGCTCTTTGAGTTCTTCTCTAAGTACTTTAGAGAAACCGAGTAAGGCAAATTTAGAAATGCTGTAAGATCCTCCATTTGGGTAAGCAATTTTGCTAGCTATCGAACACATGTTAAAAATGGTACCTGATTTTTGAGTAATAAATTTAGGCAGCAGAGTCCGTGTTAAATGGTACGCACTGTATAGATTAGTATTGATCATTTTCTCTAGCGCACCATCCTCTTCTTTTGCTAACTCCCCAGGAATAAACAGACCAGCATTATTTATTAAAATGTCTATCGAGTCCCATTCTTGAAGAATTAAATTTCCGAAAGCTATTACCTGTTCTTTTTCACTCATATCAGTTACCGAGGCAATGACATTAAGCTTTTCATTTTTCGCTAATAATTCATTCTTTAAGTCAGCTAGGTCTTTTTCATTTCTAGCGCACACAGCGATATTTACTCCTTCTGATGATAGAAGATCGATTATCGCTTTACCTATTCCCTTGGTTCCTCCCGATATAACTGCATTCATGACTGATAGACTTTTAGCTGCGATTAAATCGTCAAAATTAATCTATTTTTGAACTGAAATAAGGATTGCATATCACTTATAAGATTGATACTGATTAGATGTTTTCATTAGGTTTTTTAGAGGATTTTGGCAGGTTTTTACTTTGGGTCCCACAGGTTTTTAAGAAGCCTGAGAACTGGACGATGTATTACAAGGAGACCATCAGGCAGACCTATGATATCGGTATAGGTTCGCTTTTCATCGTATTTATTATTTCGATTTTTATTGGAGCGGTGACGGCTATTCAGTTTTCTTACCAGATGGCTGGTACGTTAATACCACCATATTACATCGGATACATTGTGCGTGATATGTCTATTATCGCATCGGCACCTACGATTACGAGTATTGTGCTTGCAGGTAAAGTCGGGGCTAACATAGCATCAGAGATTGGGGGGATGAAGCAAAAGGAGCATATCGATGCGATGGAGATTATGGGAGTAAATACTTCCGCTTATTTAGTGCTGCCAAAAATTATTGGAGCAGTGATCGCTATTCCGATGCTTGTAACTTTAGCAGCTTTACTTGGATCGCTGGGAGGATATATCGCTTCTGTGCCTACTGGTCTTTTTCAGCAATCTGATTATATCACAGGACTTCAGTCTTTCTTTATTCCTTGGAATGTTGTTATGATGTATGTGAAGGCCGTTGTATTTGCATTGATTATAGGATTTGTGTCTTGTTACCAGGGCTACTTTGTGAAAGGAGGAAGCATAGAGTTGGGAGAAGCGTCAACTCGAGCTGTAGTAGTAAGTGATATACTTATCTTGATAGCGGATTATCTATTAGCAGTATTGTTAACCGTATGATTAGAGCTGATAACATATTTAAATCATTTGGAGATAACGATGTACTTAAAGGTATCGATTTCACTTTCGAAGCAGGTAAGACTAATCTCATTATAGGGAAGAGTGGTGCTGGTAAGACAGTGCTCCTTAAAATCTTAGTAGGCCTTATGAAGCCTTCTGATGGACATGTATGGTATGATGATGTGGATCTATGTTCACTTAGTAAAGATCAGATCAGGGAGATAAGAATGCAGGTAGGTATGCTTTTTCAGGGTAATGCACTTTTTGATAGTATGACTATAGAAGAGAACATAAGATTCCCTATGGATATGTTTAAAACCATGACCATAAAGGAAAAGCGAAAGAGAGTGGACTTTTGTTTAGAAAGAGTTTCGCTGGAAGGAATCAATGGAAGGTATCCATCAGAGATAAGTGGTGGTATGCAAAAGAGGGTAGGTATTGCAAGAGCGTTTGTGCTTAACCCTAAGTACTTATTCTGTGATGAACCTAACTCTGGATTAGATCCTAAAACTGCCATCACGATAGATGAACTTATAAGCTCTATCACAGATGAGTATAACATGACCACGATAATCAATACTCATGATATGAATTCCGTAATGGAGATCGGTGAAAATATCTGTCTATTGTCAAATGGTAATCTAGTGTGGCAAGGCAACAAAGACCTCGTCATGGAAACTGATAATAAAGAATTAGAATCTTTCATATTCGCCTCTCCATTCCTGCAGAAGCTGCGTAAGAGAGCGCTTTTAAATGGGTAGCTTAACCCTCATCTCTAGTTTTCAATTAGGATTTCAATTAATCGGATAACTAGGAATTTCTAATCAGGAGAAACTAAAAGTACAGGCATAAGAAAGCCCAAGTTTGCAAGCAAACTCAGGCTCTTTCGACTAAGGTCTCAAAATAAGAAAACTACATCTTATAGGAATACCTATTTATTTCTTTGAATAACACACAATTACATATGCAATTTTAATGCCATATGTAACCTGTACATGTTATAAGTTTTATCTACTTGTTATTTGAAATTCTATTCGTTACTGCGTCTAAGCTATAACTCTACAATAGAAAATGGAGAGAGTGTATAACTGTTTTTGAGACCCTTAGAATTTTATATATATACACTTCTGTATATGTATTATGCTATATCAACGGACAAGTTCTTAAAAATGTTCGGATATATGCAAAAAATTATTATTAAATATAGTAAAATCCATAAAACATAGAGTATGAAGCGATTATCTTAACATAATCACTGTTTTACAGCGTAAATAGTGCCCAGAATAGGAGTCGAACCTACACGCCCTTGCGAGCACAGGCCCCTCAAGCCTGCGTGTCTACCAATTCCACCACCTGGGCAGGTCGTTTTTTAGCACTGGCAAATGTAGAAACTTTATCATTTTAAATGAGCGAAAGCAGTAATTATAAGTTAGATTTTGATCTACCCATTCTATTTGATATAATACTTTCTTTAATATTGCCACATGCCAGATTTTTGTCACTTACATTGTCACACCCAGTATTCACTCTTAGATGGTGCAGCCAGTATATCGGGGCTGTTTGCTAAAGCCAAAGCTGATGGTCAGCTAGGAGTAGCCCTTACTGATCATGGCAATATGTTTGGCGCATTTAAGTTTGTAGCTGAAGCAAATAAGCAAGGTGTCAAAGCAATAGTCGGTTGTGAGTTTTATCTAGTCAAGGACAGACACAAGAAATCTTTTCTTAAATCAAAAGGAGAAAAGGATAAGCGGTTTCACCAGTTACTGTTGGCCAAAAACCAAAAGGGATATGAGAATCTTTCTAAGTTATGTTCACTTGGCTTTATAGAAGGGAGTTATGGTAAGTTTCCTAGAATCGATAAGGAAGTTCTTGTAAAGTATACGGAAGGAGTCATAGCCACTAGTTGTTGCATTGGTGCCGAGATACCTCAAGCGATTCTTCATGGTGACATAGAGGGTGCTGAGGAAAAATTAAAATGGTGGCTAGACCTTTTTGGTGAAGACTATTATATCGAGTTACAGAGACACTCAGGTCTTGAGAATATCGATGGGCTTGGAGTCTCGCAAGAAGACATCAATCAACAGTTATTACTATTCGCAAAAAAACATAATGTCAAAGTCATTGCTACTAATGACTCCCACTATGTAGAGGAGGAAGATTATAAACCACATGAGGTATTGCTATGTCTTAATACAGGGAAAAAATTAGAGGACGAAAACAGATTTAAATTCCCAAGCAGTGATTTTTATTTCAAGTCACAATCTGAGATGAACTCACTATTCAAAGATGTCCCAGAGGCGATTGCAAATACCATGGAGATTTATGACAAGATAGTAGCGCCAGAACTAAAGCGTGATATCCTGCTACCTAATTTTCCTCTTCCAGTAGGATTTAAGACCCAACCAGAATATTTAAAATACCTAGTCTATGAAGGTGCCAAGATAAAGTACGGTGAGATTACGGAGCAAGTCCGAGAGCGGATTGATATGGAGCTAAAGATCATCAAAGACATGGGTTTTGAAGGTTACTTTTTGATCGTCCAAGATTTTATAAAAGCAGCTCGGGAGATAAATGTAAGTGTAGGGCCGGGAAGGGGATCAGCAGCTGGATCGGCTGTAGCCTATTGTTTGACTATCACGAATATTGATCCGCTGAAGTATAACCTTCTGTTTGAGCGATTCCTCAACCCAGAGCGAATTAGTATGCCAGATATTGACATTGATTTTGATGATGAAGGGCGGCAAAAAGTAATTGATTGGGTAGTTGATAAGTATGGCCAAAGGCAGGTAGCACAAATAATAACTTTCGGTACCATGGCCGCTAAGTCGTCAGTCAGAGATGTGGGACGTGTACTTTCATTACCGCTTAGCGAAACAGACAAGATTGCTAAACTGATACCTACCAGGCCAGGGATAAAGCTTAATAGACTATTTACGGATAGCGATAAGGTGCTTAAGAAAGACCTTCAAGGCGATGACTATTCTAATGTCAAAAAGCTACTGGAATACCAAAAGCGAACCGACCTAGAAGGGGATGTAGTGAAATTAGCGCTGAAGGTAGAAGGTTCAGTAAGAAATACAGGCATTCATGCAGCAGGGATAATTATTGCACCTGACGATATCACAAAATATATTCCAGTATGCACCTCTAAAGATTCAGAGTTATTCGTCACACAATTTGATGGTAGTGTAGTCGAGGATGCTGGGATGCTTAAGATGGATTTCCTTGGGCTCAAGACTTTGTCAATTATAAAAGACGCAATAGAAAATGTAGTTATAAGCCATGGGGAAGCTGCTAGGATAGATACAGATGAGATTCCTTTAGATGACGCAAAAACTTTTGAGCTAGTCCAGCGTGGGGAGATGATTGCCATATTCCAGTTTGAATCTGAAGCGATGCGTAAGCATTTAAAGGATTTAAAACCTACGGATATTGAGGACCTTATTGCGATGAATGCCCTTTATCGTCCTGGTCCAATGGAGCACATCCCATCATTTATTAGAAGAAAGCATGGGACTGAACCAGTAGAATATCCCCATCCATGGTTAGAAGATATACTTAAGCCTACGTATGGGATTATGGTTTATCAAGAGCAGATTATGCAAGCAGCTCAGATCATGGCAGATTACTCATTAGGTAAGGCAGATGTACTGAGGCGTGCGATGGGTAAGAAGAAGAAGAGCGTGATGGATAAGCAAAGAGTAATCTTTGTAGACGGCGCGAAAGGCAAAGGAGTTGATGAAGATAAGGCAAACGAGATTTTTGATTTAATGGCAAAATTCGCTGAGTATGGATTTAACAGATCTCATGCTGCAGCATACTCGGTGTTAGCTTATCAGACGGCTTATTTAAAAGCGCATTACCCTGCAGAGTTTATGGCATCAGTGCTTACTCACAACAAACACGATATTGGTAAGCTCAATTTTTTCTTGAGAGAGTCAAAGCGGATGGGTATTGAAGTGCTAGGTCCAGATGTTAATGAGAGTCACCTTAATTTTACGGTTAATGATCAAGGAGCTATAAGATTTGGATTATCAGCGCTTAAAGGTGTAGGAGAAGGTCCTGTAGAGGAGATGGTCAAAGAAAAAGCAGAAGGTCATTTTAAAGATATCTATGACCTTGCGATGAGAGTAAATCTTAGGTCGGTGAATAAGCGATGTTTTGATAGTTTAGCAATGGGAGGTGCCTTTGATTCTTTTGGCAGCACAAGAGCAGCATATTTTGTGCCTTCAGGAAACTTTAATTCTGTCATAGAACATGCGCTGAAGTATGGTAATAATTATCAAGCAAGTAAAGACAGCGCACAGAACTCTTTATTTGGAGATATATCTGAAGAGATTCTTTCTACCCCAACGGTGCCAGAAATAGAAGAGTGGCCACTTGTAGAAAAGCTCACGAAAGAAAAAGACGTAACAGGAATTTTTATTTCTGGACATCCACTTGATGATTATCGAATTGAGCTAAAACATTTTACAAACTGTACACTTGACAAAGCAGAAGGGATAATTGATCATAGATTAAAACTAGCAGGATTGGTAACCAGCGTTTATCACGGACTCAACAAGAAGGGTCTAGGATATGGCAGATTTACCATTCAGGATTATTTAGGCTCTATGGAGCTCTTTTTGACCAGAGAAGATTATAGGAAGTATGAGCCTTTATTCAAAATGGGGCAAGTATTATATATAGAAGGCAAGTTTAATCAAGGATATAATTCTGATCGTTACTTCTTTAAAGTCTTAGACGTAAAGCTACTAGACACAGTTGGTATGATGCTGACTAAGTCTATCACTTTAGAAATGCCCATAGAACAATTATCAGAAAAACTGTTAGGCAACATACATAATGTGATAACTGAAAAGAAAGGAAAGCATCGGTTAAAAGTCTTAATAACAGAAGGAGGCGGAGGTTTAAAATTACCTATGATCGCTAGTGAGATTAGAGTGAATGCAGATAGCGAATTTGTAGAGTCTCTTGATAAGCTAGGAATTCGGTATAAGATCAACTAGCAAGTTCAGCATTTCCACCCCAAACCGCAATCTCGCCAAGGGTGTTTTTAGATCGTGAGAAACTGCACGGCTGAGCAACCGGTTATCCGCCATCAGGTCTTGGATTTTATCTGCCATCTGATTG
>CALFUQ010000173.1 GCA_937929885.1 uncultured Saprospiraceae bacterium | reverse complement strand
AAGTTTAAAGTTGATGAAATTATTGATTCAATATCTGTACAGCCGAGTGAAACGAATTTATTTTATACTCATTTATATTATTTCGGAACAGTTGGTGTGAATGATGATAGACTTGAAGATAAAATTTCAGATCTTAAAATTCAAAAAGATTCGATTTATATGGAAATAGATGAATCACTTTGGGAATATGAAGAAGTAGGTAAATATTACGCTAAATACACAATGGTATTTGATTAAGCAATTCAATAAATTATACGCCAAGAGAATTTGATTACAAAATAGAATATAAGACGAATGGAGATTTAAAAACTATAGCAGTAAATAACAAAATTTATAAACACGTTTCAAAAAGAACAATCGCAGCACAGAACATCGTGTCACCATAGCATACCCTTCGGGATACACCACGGATCATTATGCGTTACCATCCATTAAATAATATAAAGCATGAAAAAGACTGTTGGAATTTTAATTTTTGATGATGCAGAGGTATTAGACTTTGCAGGGCCATTTGAAGTATTTTCGGTGACTTCAGAGTTGAATAATTATGAGCTTTTTGATGTTTTTACTATTGCTAAGAAATCTGAACCAGTTTCTGCAGTGAACGGTCTTTCAATCAACCCCAAATACACTTTTGAAGATGTACCACACATTGATATTTTGGTAATCGCAGGAGGAGCTGGGACTAGGAAACAGATGAATGACGTCGAAACGCTAAATTGGATTAAGGAAGTACATAAAGACACATTGATAACTTCAAGTATATGTTCAGGATCAAGATTATTAGCAGTTTTGGGTTTACTAAACAATCAACCATATTGTACGCATCACGGAGTCTATGACCATATGATGGAAATTGTGCCTTCTGGTCTTCCGCAAAAAAATAAAAGATTTATAGGGTTCGATAAAATCTATACCTCAGGTGGAATATCAGCTGGAATTGACTTGTCATTTCATATCGTTGAAAATCTTCACGGGAAAGATATAGCTTTGAAAACAGCAGAATATATGGAATACGACTGGAAACAGAATGCTTAATGGATGTGGTAGAAAAGTTGTGAAAAAGTATGGTAACAATATGTGATGATAGTAAATCTCTCTTACGTCGAGAGACGCGATAAACAAATATCCGTTTGCAACAAGTAAAATAATAATTAGAATGAAAAAAATCGAACTACTTAATTTTTCTGAATTAGAAGAAAAAAAGCCAATTGGAAAACAAGTAAACGGATTAGATTTAGTAGTCATAAAGTACGAACAAAATGTATCTGTTCTTTATGGAAGGTGCCTTCACAGAGGTGCATTAATGGCTGATGGTCACGTACAAGGAAATAATATAATTTGTGGTGTTCATAACTGGGATTATCGAATTGATACTGGAGTAAGTGAATACAATAATAAAGAGGTATTGCATAAGTTTCATTCTGAAATTAATGATGGAACTATTTACATTGACGAAGACGAAGTCAATGATTATTTAAGAAAACACCCACAGCAATTCAAAAGAGATGAATACTTAGGCCAATATGCCGATACGCATCCAGAAAAAACAGAACCTTATACATCCTATATCAAGGAATTAGCTCGAAACGGGCTAAAGAATTGGGGTCATCACGGTCCTTCAGCATCAATGGGCGTTGACAGAGATACCTTGCCAAAATGGGAAGACATCCAGTTCCTACCAGCACAACTTGCCTCACGTCCCTTACTAGATGAAGAAGATGTAAGTACCAAAGTTATTATTGGTAAAAAAGCAAAAAAACCTTTAGAGTTAGATATGCCAATATTTGTTTCTGATATGAGTTTTGGATCTTTATCTAAAGAAGCCAAAATAGCATTAGCGATGGGAGCAGAAATGTCAAAAACTGGAATTTGTAGTGGTGAAGGTGGGATGCTTCCAGAAGAGCAAGCAAACAATTCTAGATATTTTTATGAATTAGCTTCGGGGAAGTTTGGTTTTTCATGGGATAAAGTAAAGAAAGCACAGGCTTTCCATTTCAAAGGTGGTCAAGGAGCGAAAACAGGAACAGGGGGACATTTGCCTGGCACAAAAGTTACGGAAGAAATTGCAGAAGTAAGAGGATTAAAAGTTGGTCAGACTGCCATATCTCCAGCAGCTTTTCCTGATCTTTTCACTACAGAAGACTTTTCCAAATTTGCCGATGAGGTTAGAATCAAAACTGGAGGAATTCCTATTGGATTTAAAATAGCAGCAAGTCACATTGAAGCCGATATCGACTTCGCCGTTAAAGTGGGGGTAGATTATTTAATTCTCGATGGAAGAGGAGGAGGAACTGGATCTGCACCAACTATATTAAGAAACAATATTAATGTACCTACAATTCCAGCATTGGCAAGAGCCAGGAAATATTTAGACAAAATCGGTGCTCAGGATATTACTCTTATCATAACAGGGGGATTAAGAGTTGCAGAAGATTTTGCTAAAGCTATGATGCTTGGTGCAGACGCTGTTGCTGTTTCCAATTCTGCCTTACAGGCCATAGGTTGCCTGGGAATGAGGGCATGCAATTCCAATAACTGTCCAGTAGGTATTGCGACTCAAAAAAATCATCTAAGACAAAGACTAATTATTGAAGCTTCCGCGAAACAATTGTTCAATTTTTTTGAAGCTACTAATGAGTTAATTAAAGTTGTAGCGAGAGCTTGCGGGCACAGTGATATTTCAAAATTTAATTTCAATGACCTTTCTACTTTCAAATATGAAATACATAGATTAACTGGAATAAATTATGCGGGAATTAATTATTAATAAAAAACTTGTTGCTAACAATAGATATGATCAAGTAAGCTTATCAGCGGTAGTCCATTTAATATTAAAATAAGAACTATAAGAATGGTCGTCAAGGGCGACATTCCTTATTTAAAAAATATTTTGGATTCGATTGAATAATTTTAATCTGAAATGATTGCTGATATGATTTCTGATTATTTCAACAACCCCGAAACGGAGGAAATATGGTTCACAGCAACAGAACAAGATGAGCCTGTATCAATAGGCTACAGTGCGCCAGAAAAATTGACAGTAGGAACTTTTAATCTTTATGCAATTGGTGTAAGGAGTGATATTCAAGCCAAAGGGATTGGCAGCAAAATGATGTCATTCATTGAAAACCACTTAAAAATTAATAATCAGAGAATCTTGATTGTCGATACATCAGGAACAGAAGATTTTAAATTGACAAGAAGATTTTACGAGAAATTAAGATATAATAAAGAAGCGGTTATAAGAGACTTTTGGAAAGACGGAGATGATAAAGTCATTTTTTGGAAAAAATTGAAATAGGCATCGACTACTACTAGAGCTATGACTGTATGAAGCAAGAATTATAGTAAATTGGTCATTAGATTATCTAATCATATTAGCACTTTGCCATATTTTTTTTCAAAATCATAAAACATGCAATTCATTCAGTCATTACGAGCATCTACTGCTTTATTATTTATTATCTGTTCCTTCATGATCACAAGCTGTGCGCCACAGGCAGATACAGCACAAGAAGAAAAATCAGAGCAACTTGTTAATCCAGAAAAATGGCAAAGCATAAAAGCATTGCCATTAGACCCAGCGATAGAGTCACGTATAGATGAGCTATTGCCAAAGTTAACACTGGAACAAAAAGTAGGTCAGGTGATACAAGCCGATAATGGATCTATCACTCCAGAGGAGGTAAAGCAATATCGGCTAGGCTCTATACTCAGTGGGGGTAATTCTGCGCCAGGACCATTACCCTATGCTGATACTAAATCGTGGCTGGAGATGGCAGACAAGTATTACAATGCATCGATAGATCCAGAGGGTGTAGAAGTAGCGATTCCTTATATCTGGGGAATAGATGCGGTACATGGACATGCTAACCTTACAGGAGCGATTGTTTTTCCACATAATGTAGGGCTAGGGGCCATGCACAATCCTGATTTAATGGAGGAAATTGCAAAAGTAACTGCGCATGAGCTAACGGTGTCTGGCCATGACTGGACCTTCGCTCCGACTTTAGCGGTACCACAAGATCTGCGATGGGGTAGGAGTTATGAAGGGTTCTCAGAAGATGGTGAGCTGGTGAAGTCTTATGGAGATCGCATAGTATACGGATTACAAGGTCGATTTGGCGAAGCGGATTTTATGGGAGATGGTCGTGTAATATCTAGCGCTAAACATTTTCTTGCTGACGGTGCGACAGAGAAAGGTGCCGATCAAGGGGATGCACTTATAAGTGAAAAAGAATTAAGAGAGGTACACGCTGCTGGGTACTACAGTGCTATCCCTGCGGGAGTACAGACAGTGATGGCATCGTTTTCTAGTTGGCAGGGTAGGAAATTGCATGGCGATAAAGAATTACTAACAGATGTCCTAAAAGGGCAACTTGGGTTTAATGGTTTTGTGGTTGGTGATTGGAATGGGCATGGACAAGTACCAGGATGTACCAATACAGATTGTGCTCAGTCTCTAAATGCAGGACTTGATATGTACATGGCTCCAGACAGTTGGAAAGGATTATATGAAAGCACATTAAAACAGGCAAAGAGCGGTGAGATACCGATGACTCGATTAGATGATGCAGTGCGCAGAATCCTGAGAGTAAAAATTGTTAGTGGAATATTTGAGAAAGGAGCACCGAGTACTCGAGCAAATGCGGGAGATGAGAGCCTGCTAGGATTACCAGAAAATAGAGCTATCGCAAGACAGGCAGTGAGGGAGTCTTTGGTTTTACTAAAAAATAATGGAGGTTTGTTACCGCTGGATGCAGGGAAAACAATTATGGTGGTCGGTGATGGAGCAGCGAGTATCTCTAAGACTTGTGGAGGATGGACTAGATCATGGCAAGGTACAGGCCACACTAACGATGAGTTTCCTAATAGCCAGTCTATTCTTGATGGTATCAAAGAAGCGGTT
>CALFUQ010000172.1 GCA_937929885.1 uncultured Saprospiraceae bacterium | reverse complement strand
ATTGCTGGGTAGGCATAGATCCTGCTTGCTACAGGAGGAGAAAATATATCGTGCACCATTACTGAGGTGAGGTTTGTAAAAGACCTATGTACAAACTCAGGGTTTGCAACACTCTTAGATTCTACATACTTCTCTTCCTTGCAGCTTATAAGTAGAAAAAAAGAGAAAACCGTTATTAAATAAAACCTAGTATTGATCATTGGCGCAAATTAATCCCAAAAGAACAACTTCCTAGCACTAAATTCAAGCAGAGTATACAGGTAAATTTTTAGCACTTGAGTTTCTAATTATTAATTGTGCATCAAAAGTTTTTTTGAACAATCGATTATTGCCAATTATGATTTGTTGGAGATAATCAAATGCTTGTTCTCCCATTCTTTCACCTGGTTGTTCTATAGTAGTGAGCTTAGGGGTTAATGAAGACGAGATTTGAGAATTACTATATCCTACAACCCCTAAGTCTGTTGGGATTTTGAGTTTAAGCTCTTCTGCGGCTTCGTAGACACCAGCTGCTAGATTATCAGTTATAGTAAAAAAAGCATCTACTTTATTGGTTGCCAGTAATAATTCTTTTGACATTAAATAACCATCTTTTTTTGAAGGGTACGTACATGACTTAATCATATTGGCATTGGATTCGATGCCATGTAATTTCAGGGCCTTTTTATAGCCTTTAAGTCTTGTTGCCGATATAATACAATCTTTGTTTCCTTTGAGGCAGGCTATGTTTTTATAACCCTGATTAATCAAGTGATCAACAGCAAGAAATGCTCCATTTAGGTCATCATATTTCACTACGGAGTCCACTTCATTTTCTAATGGCCTATCGACTACAACGAATGGTATTCTTTTAGGTCTTACCTGTGATAAGCTATCTCGTCCGCTTGGTGAAATTAGAATGCCAGTTACACAATGACTCATAAATTGATTAAGAATTTCATTCTCTTTTTCTAGATCATTCATTGACTCACCGATCATCACTAGATAATTTGCTTGATGAGCTTTGTTCATAATGCCTTTAAGTACTGTGCTAAAGAAATAATGATCGACAGAAGGTAGAATTACACCTATAACGTTAAACAAGCTTTTGCGAAGAGATATAGCTAGGGCATTAGGGCGATAATTTAGTTTATCTGCCATTGCCAGCACTGCCTTTCTAGTCTCTTCACTAATATCAGATTTACTATTTATTGCTCTCGAAACAGTGGTCACGGAGATATTAAGTGCCTCTGCAATATCTTTTAATTTGGTTCTTTTGATCATGGCATATAGAATGATTGTAATATGAAAGTTATCGTAAACGATACCGTAAACATTTACGGTAATTTACGTAAAAACATTTACAGAAATAGGTGCTTTTATTTCAGTTGAGTTTGTATTTTACAGAGTTCGTATTGCTAAATGCTTGCAGTACGATACAATCTTTTAAAAACTATTTATAAACTAAACCGAATAAGCTACATGAAAAAGCTACTTAGCTATGGTGTTTGCATCGCACTTATGTTCCTATTCATGTCTACTAGCACTTATGCTCAGAGGACTATATCAGGAACAATAATCGACGCAAGTACAAACGAGGCCCTCATAGGGGCTAATGTGATTGTCAGCGGAACAACTCAGGGTACCATTACTGATATTGATGGTAATTATTCCCTAAGTGTACCAGATGGCACTACTTCACTAGAGATATCTTATGCAGGATATGAAACTCTAACTACACCTGTTGGTTCAAGCAATGTTTTAAACATATCCTTAGCTGCAGGACAGTTGTTGGATGAAGTCGTTGTAACTGGATACGGTACTCAGAGAACTAAAGAGGTTACAAGTTCTATTGCTTCAGTAAAAGCAGATGATTTTATTCAAGGTAACATTACTAGTCCTACGCAATTACTCCAAGGTAAGGTAGGTGGTCTTGTAATATCAAGACCTGGTTCTAACCCGAATGGTGATTTTGATATTAGACTCAGAGGATTATCCTCAGTAGGAGCAAGTTCTTCACCATTGATCGTTATCGATGGTGTTTTAGGAGGTGATCTTAATGCAATAGATCCTAATGATATCGCATCTATGGATATCTTGAAAGATGCATCTGCTGCTGCGATTTATGGTACAAGAGGAGCCGCAGGGGTAATCTTAATTACGACTAAAAAAGGAACACCAGGAACAACAAGCGTTACTTATAACGGATCTGTAACTATGGATTCTAAAGATAGGGTAACTGATGTACTTCAAGCTGATGCTTATCGAGCATTTGGTGGTGGAACAGATAGAGGAGCAAGTACAGACTGGTTTGAAGAAATTACTCAAACAGGACTTACGCATATACATAACTTATCACTAAGTGGCGGTACAGAAAGTACAACTTATAGAATCTCAGGAAACTATAGAGATGCAAAAGGTATTGCTCGTGAAACTGGATTCGAGAGGTTAAACTTTAGAGGAAACTTACAACAGAAAGCTATGGATGGTAGGTTAACCTTGACAGCTAATATTACGATGAGTGATGAGTCAAGTGATCTTGGATGGGATGAAGCATTTAGATATGCTACTATTCATAACCCTACATCGCCTATCTCCTTACCAGAGACTGATCCTGCTTTTGGAAGATGGGATGGATATCAGCAAGAAGTATTATTTGATTACTACAACCCAGTAGCGATCATAGAGCAAAACCCACATAACTCTACAGAGAACAATATGGGTGCTAATATCAAGGGTGAATATGCACTCACAGATGATTTAAGTGTAGGTGTTTTTTACTCTAGACAAAACAAGAACTATATAGAGAATGCATACTTTGATAAGAATAGTTTCTGGGTAGGAGAAAACAGAAACGGTTTAGCTAGGACATTCAATAATGAAGAAGAGGATCAATTATTTAGACTCGAAGCAAATTATGCAACTAATGTTTCTGATGGAGTTGAGCTTAAATTATTAGGTGGTTACGAATATCAAGATTTCTTATTCCAAGGCAACTTTACAGAAGCTGGAGATTTTCTTACTGATGCTTTTACATTCAACAATTTTGGAGCAGCAGGAGATTTTGCTAATGGTTTAGCTAATGTTAGTTCATATAAAAATACTAACAGACTAATCTCATTCTTTGGTAGAGCGAACTTGAATTTCAACGATACATTTTATGCGACTGCAAGTTTAAGAAGAGATGGATCATCTAGGTTCGGAATTGAAAACAAGTGGGGTTTATTCCCAGCAATAAGTGCAGGGGTTGATCTTGTAAAAGCAGCAGGCATAACTGGATTTAATCAACTCAAGTTTAGAGCATCTTATGGACAGACTGGTGCTAATGTAGATCAGAGTCTATTATCAATCCAGAGATTTGGTCCTAGTGGTAACTTCTTCTTTAACGGGGCATTCGTACCTAGTTTCGGACCAGCATCTAATCCTAATCCAGATCTTAAGTGGGAAGTAAAGTCAGAGTATAATGTAGGATTAGATTTTGCAATGAATGATTACAACTTCACAGGTTCTATAGAGTATTATAACTCAACCACTAATGATGGTTTATTTACTTTCAACGTTCCTGTACCACCAAATCTTTTTGGTTCTACTAAATTGAACATCGGTGAGGTTACAAACTCAGGTATTGAATTAGCATTAAACTATAATGTTAACCTAGGAAGTGGAAATGTATGGCAAATTGGATTCTCAGGGAGTAGATGGTTTACACCTGAGCTAGTATCTCTTACGGATTCAGATAGCGGTACTGGACTTGAAGGTGGATTTATAGATGGTGCAAACTTAGGTTCTCCTGGACAAAATGGTACACCGCTTGTAAGACTTCAAGAAGGTGCTCCTCTAGGTCAGTTATGGGGACTAGTAATCGATGAAGATAATCCAGTGAACGGTGACGGATCATGGAACTTCCAAGATGTAGATGGTGACGGTACACAAGATGATTTGTTAGATAGAGCAGTAATAGGAAACGGATGGCCAAAGTTCAATTTTGGACTCAATAATTCTTTTGCATTTGGCAATTTAGATGTGAATGTATTTTTCAGAGCAGTCTTAGGGCATGACCTTATAAATACTTTCAGAGCATTTTATGAAGCTCCATCGCAGATATCTGCATATAATATTTTAGCAACATCAGCAGACATATCTAATTTGGTAGATCAGCCACAATTTTCTAGTTATCATGTAGAAAATGCCTCTTTCGTTAAACTAGATAACCTAACTGTAGGTTATAGTATACCAGGAGATAGTCTTGGCGCTGGATTTAACAAGGTAAGAGTGTTTGTAACTGGACAAAACTTGCTCACCTTAACAGGATATTCAGGAGTTTCTCCAGAGCCTAGACTACAAGATGATAATAGTGAGTTTGGAAAGTTAGCCCCTGGTATTGATAGAAGAAATACCTATTTCACAGCAAGAGGATTCACGTTTGGTGTAAATCTTGGATTTTAATTAATTAAGAGATAAATAATTTAATCATGAAAAATAAATTATCCATAAAGTTCATCATGTTTGCTCTAGCCATGATAGCTTTCGCACCAGCTTGTACCGATTTAGAAGAAGAGGTATTCAGTTCGGTGACA
>CALFUQ010000171.1 GCA_937929885.1 uncultured Saprospiraceae bacterium | reverse complement strand
ATGCCGATTATGGATTGGACGAGGACTGATCTGAGCTATCAAATGGAAGATGGCTCGACTGCACTTAGATTTGACAAAGCGGCCTTTGAGGCTTTTGATTTATACATCCTTAAAAGACCTGGAGCAGAACATAACTATTCTGATGCCGAAAAGCTAAAAGCTAAAGCTAGATTTGAATCTATGCAGGCTGATGAAATAGAGCTCTTGATTAAAAACACAATTGCAGGCTTGCCAGGTAAAATGACAGCTGCATCAAGCAACCTTGCAGAGTTCCAAAAACTGCTAGACACCTACTCTACTATCGGCGAAGCAAAGCTGCGCGAAAACTTACTTTATTTTATCAAAGAGATAACACCAGCAGCTGAAGAAGCAAAAGTCAAACTAGCCATACACCCAGACGATCCTCCATTTTCATTGCTAGGTTTACCCAGGGTGGTAAGTACTGCTGCCGATGCAGCAGCTATACTTTCAGCTGCCGACTCAGATTATAATGGTTTATGTTTTTGTACTGGCTCGTATGGTGTTCGATCGAAAAACGATCTTCCTCAAATGATTAGAGATATGGGTGACAGAATAAACTTCGTTCACCTCAGAGCCACTCGCCGAGATGCAGAAGGTAATTTCTATGAGGCTGATCACTTAGATGGTGATGTGGATATGTATGCAGTTATGAAAGAGCTGGTCAAACTTCAGCAGAGGCAAGATTATACAATTCCTTTTAGACCCGATCATGGGCATAAGATGCTAGACGACTTAGATAAAAAAACTAATCCTGGATACTCAGTCATTGGAAGGCTAAAAGGACTAGCAGAACTGAGGGGGCTAGAACTTGGAATTTTGAGAAACTTAAATGAAAAACCTATTTAACTAAGGAGTCAACTTATGGATCCGATCTTCAAAAAGCTCAATTACAAAAATCAAGAAAAGATATTCGTATTAAATGCACCTGAATCTTTTAGAGCAAACATTCAGGCTATGTCTGCCTACGCTGCAGTGAAAGAAAAAATCGGCTCTAACAAATCAATCAACTTTGCCATCGCCTTTGTGATCAAACAATCAGAGATTAATAAGGTTGCTAAAAAACTTTTAACAAAAGCTGAGGAGGATGCTATCATATGGTTTTGCTATCCAAAGAAATCCTCAAAAAACTATAAGTGTGACTTTGATCGTGATACTGGCTGGGAGATTCTCGGCGAACATGGATATGAAGGTGTAAGGATGGTTGCGATTGATGCTGATTGGAGTGCATTAAGATTTAGACAGGTCAAGCATATTAAAAAAATCACTCGGAGTGCAAGCTGGGCAATGACTAAAGAAGCAAAACAAAGAACTACAAATAAAAAGTAGACTTTTACTTACCTAAAAATTCCTTTCTTCTTCTCCAATAGTTTAGGGGCCCAGATTTTTATATTATCGAATCGCCCAGTATCATCAAATGATCCAAACCCAATTCTACCTTCGGCGAAATGTTTGTCACTTGCTTCCATAATTGGTTTATTCATATCATCAAAATAAACTTTAATACTACCCTCTTCTACATTCCTTTCTATTCTTGCTTTATGCCAAGAATTAGTTTTGCCCCAGTTAGTACCATTCGTGGTTTTATCAGCAATATTAGTGCGTGGTTCATCATTCACTATGAAAATATTATTCGCATTGTTATCTGCTTGACTCGCTATGTGGACATAATAAAAATTTGTAGGATCGTTAAAACCAAAAAACAAACATAAATCTCTATGTCCATACTCTCGCCCAGATTGTGCTAGATCTACTTCCATTATAAAATCTCCAACAATAACTTCCTTTAACAAAGCAATATTAAATGGTGATCTAACTCTAGCTCTGTAATCACTTTCGCCAAAAAGTTCTAATGTATGACCTGATTTACCTTTTGTTATTCTCCATGCTTTGGCGTCTGTCATCTCAAAATCATCTTGGGCTTTTACATTTTCAAAGTCTTGACTATAGACTAATTTATATCCACTTATATCATTTTGTTGACTAATACATACAAGGCTATTTATGATTATTAAGAATAGTGTGACTATGTATATCTTCTTATCCATCTTATGAATGTATATTTAAATTCAATTTAAAAAAAGTAAAAAGAAACCGAATTTAAATTAGCAAATGAAAGCCTTCTTAGATCAAGATTTTTTACTTAGTAATGGAACTGCACAATCTCTTTATCATGACTATGCTAAAGAGATGCCGATTATAGATTATCATAATCACTTACCTCCTGATGAAATAGCGTCAAATAAAACCTTCGAAAATATAACTGAGATATGGCTTAAAGGTGACCACTATAAATGGCGCGCCATGAGAGCAAATGGGATCGATGAAAAATATATCACTGGAGCTGCTGATGACAAAACTAAATTTCTAAAGTGGGGACAGACGGTTCCTTATACTATGAGGAATCCACTCTACCATTGGACCCATTTGGAATTGAAACGATATTTTGACATCGATGAATTACTAAATGAAAAATCGGCGGACCACATCTATGAAAAAACAAAAGAACAATTAGCCAATGATCAATTTTCTACTCAAGGGCTTCTAGAAAAAATGAATGTCAAAGTAGTCTGTACTACAGACGACCCTGCAGATGACCTTGCCTCCCATAAAAGTTACGCAAGGTGTACCTGCCCCGTTAAGCTGCTACCTGGTTTTAGACCTGACAAGTTTATCTTAATAAATGGAACAGACTTCATCCATAACAAAGAAATCTTAGAAGAGAAAACAAGTCTCGCAATCAACTCTTTTGATGACTACTTACTGGCCCTACAATTGAGAGTAGAATATTTCCACCTCAATGGTTGTCGGTTATCTGATCATGGGTTGAGCCAAATCTATGCTGCAGATTTTACTGATGCTGAAGTAGACAAGATATTCAGGAAGCGACTTACTGGGAACACAGTATTTGAAGGTGAAGCAATCGTCTTCCAATCGGCTTTACTTTATTACCTAGCCAAGATGTATTACGACAAAGGTTGGGTTATGCAATTTCACTTAGGAGCATTGAGGAATAACAACTTAAGACTGAATCGCAAACTAGGTGCTGATGTAGGTGC
>CALFUQ010000170.1 GCA_937929885.1 uncultured Saprospiraceae bacterium | reverse complement strand
TCATTTAATCCCCAATACACCCACATTGCCTCTACTAGATGATGCTCATACCTTGGATCGTCTTTATCTAGGTCTGCAATCCATGTTTTAGTGGCACTCATAACTGCCGACTTATCTCTTCCTCGCAGGGCTCTTTTAGATCTATAACGTGTCCTGTACTCTGGCAGCTTAAGGTTATCAAGCAAAGTCTCGATACTCGCACCATGCACCTTTGCAGGCTCTACAAGTGGGCGTGAAGGATACGTAATCCGATACACTCTGCCATGCACATGATCACGATAAGGATCTCGCGCATTGTGTTGCATATGACCTATAAGCACATTATGCCAATCTAGGAAATACATGGACCCATCAGGAGCTATCTCCATATCTACAGGTCTAAAGTTAGGATCAGATCCAACAATCAGATCTTGTCTAAGATCAGTTTTAAATCCTGTACCATCATCTTCAAACTTATGCTGTTTCATGCCCAAAAACCCTATCGAATTTGCAATTACTAAATCTCCTTGTACTTCATCAGGGAAATGCCTACTATGAATAAATTCTAAACCTGAGGTAGGTCGAACCTTATGCTCATCTTTAATCAGATCAAAACCTTTATGGGTCGCTTGCCCATACCTAGACTTTACAGATCCAGGCATCATCCACCTTACTGCTGGCCCAGAAGTCTCAGCAAATATATCTTGCCCCCATTCATCGAATGCTATTCCCCATGGATTAGGAATTGACAACTGAGCTGTTCGTTCTAAGCGTTTTCTCTGAGGACTATATCTATAAAAACCTCCGTTAGTTGCCCTTACTGGTCCATACGATGTTTCTACATTAGTCTGCAGGAATACTCCTTCACCACTATAAATCGCTCCTGAGGGATCAGCACAAAACGCACTTATTACATGATGTGTATCATGATCATCAAACCCACTTAGAATAATCTCTTCCTTATCAGCTTTGTCATCACCATCAGTATCGGTCAGCAACTTAAAATTTGTCCCTTGAGAAATATAAACGCCCTCAGGTGCAAACTCAAACCCAACAGGGATATGTAATCCATCTGCCCAGATAGTTTGTTTATCTGCTTTATAATCTCCATCTGTATCTTCTAGTATAATCAGTTTATCATCAGGTTTAGCATCCCCAGGTCTGTAATGAGGGTAAGTCGGCATCACTGCTACCCATAACCTTCCTTTGTCATCAAAAGACATCTGTACTGGATTTGCCAAATCAGGAAACTCTCGCTCTGAAGCAAATAACTCTACTTTGTATCCATCGGGAACCGTCAAAGTAGAAATAGCATCATCGCCATATAAATATTCACCATCTCCCCTGCCGTAGTCACCTGGTTTGTAATTTGATTCTACAGGTGGCAGCTTACTAGTTTTAGAATCTGCTTCTTCTATATCATAGTCTATGCCTTGTGCTGCCATCCATACAAGAGTATCTCTGTTAACAGTCATCTCCCTAATTTTCTTAAATTCAAAAGGATAATTTGCAGGTCCAAACGGATCATACCTGCGCCCAAACGCATGTACACCATTGGGCATTTTAAAGTCATTATGCCAAAACCAATTTTTCTCTTTTACAGCAGCATAGACATCATCGAACAATTCCATGTCTATAGCTAATTTTCCACCAAAAATATGATCAACTAGATGTGATGATAATTTTTGATATCCTTCATTGTTAAGTTGAGATCCATCTATGGTCATATTACTACCTGATGACATCCACTGCTTACTTGGGTTAAATACATTTATGAATTGCACATCATTCACAATAGCAACTTCTTCTATTGCTTTCGTATAGAGCGCTAAATTTTCATTTTCTGCTGAGCCATCAGGTAGATCAAATTGTTCAGTAAGATCCTCAAATGCGATTGGTGACACAAGGACAAGTTCTGGCTCAGAACTACCATTATATTGCTGAGCTTTTGTATGCTCTATAAATGCAGTTAACTCAGCTTTAAAATTATCCACCCTATCTGGACCTTCAAATGATTCGCTATAGCCAAAGAAAGCTAAAATGATATCTGCTCGATGTCGAGTCAACCACTCATCCTCACTCGCTAAGTGGCCTACGCTTCCTGCCTTCTGCGCATACTCATCTTGGAAATTTTCTGCCCCAGGAAATGCCCAAGGTAAATCTCTACCTGAATGAGGTCTAAATCCTGCTGTATTACCACCATCACAAAAATTCCTGATATACAACATGCTATCAGGAAATCTCATGTGCAATTGACTTTCGAAATGCCCATAATTAAGCATCCTTGAGCAAAGATTATTGCCTATGAGAGCAATACTAGTTCCTTTTTCAATTGAGACTATGCCTCCCGAATCAGTATTACAACCAGATAGTCCAAGTATTAGAGAACTAATCAATGATAAACCAATAAATATCTTATAGATAGCTGTTCGTTTCATACTCTGCGTCTTTAGGCTTTCTAATATACTGATTTAGCATTTGCACACCTTAAAAGTTTGCTGATAAATAACTGAACACATCATTATTAATATCTTAGAGGTTTCTATTATATGTTTATATCGTATTAGTTATTCAATGAAGAAACTCAGACACTTTTCCCTCCTTGGTATCATCTTGATTTGCTGCTGCCAGCTACATAGCCAAGAACGGAATCAAGATATAGACATGCAAGTAAAATTGATTAACAGTGATATTACTCTAGATGGGGTGCTAGATGAAGCTAGCTGGTCTGAGGCAACTGTCTATTCAGGTATGAATCAAAACTTTCCTAATGATAGTTTGAAAGCTACCAATGATACTGAATTTAGATTCTTATATGATGATAACACTTTGTATCTGGGCATTATATGTCATGCATCTCATGGAGAATTTGTTACCACTTCTTTAAGAAGGGATTATGATTTCTTTGGCAATGACAACATTACAGTTTTATTTGATACTTACAATGACTACACGAATGCTCTTGCTTTTGGTATGAATGCATTTGGCGTTAGAAGAGAAGCTACTGTTGCCTTAGCAGGTCAATCTGGTGCGGGATTTGACGAATCATGGGATAATAAGTGGAACGGCGAAGCAAAAATGTATGAAGACAAATGGGTAGTTGAGATGGCTATCCCGTTTAGTACGCTTCGATTTAAAGATGGTACACAGAAATGGAGATTCAATTCATACCGAGTTGATACGCAAACAAACGAGATCACCTGTTGGACTGCAGTACCAAGAAATAGATTTGTTATGGATCTAGGCTTTATGAGTGACTTAATCTGGGAAAAGCCTCTAGAAAAGACTGGTAGGAATATTTCGCTTATCCCATATGTATCGTCCAGCACAACAAGAGATTTTGAAAACCCCACTCAAACTAAAGCAGACTGGAAACCCAATATTGGTGGAGATGCAAAGATCGCAATATCATCTGGTCTCAATCTAGACCTTACAGTAAATCCTGACTTTTCTCAGGTTGAGGTAGATCAACAAGTTTCTAATCTCCAACGCTTTGAAATTTTCTTTCCTGAGAAACGACAGTTCTTCCTTGAGAATGCAGATTTGTTTGGCAGCTTCTCATCGACGAGATCCAATCCATTCTTTTCTCGCAGAATCGGATTAAGTATAGATCCTACAACTGGTCAAAATGTCCAAAACACAATCTTGTTTGGAGCTAGATTAAGCGGCAAGATCAATGAAAAACTTAGAGTAGGCTTACTTAATATGCAAACAGCTAAACAAGTAGATAATGGTATTCCAGGATTTAATTACTCCGTCGCTACTGCTGAACAGCGAATAAGCAATGTGAGTCGTGTAGGTCTTATGTTTGTGAATAAGCAAGCTACTAATGGTTCTGATTTTGATCCAGAAACTTTTAACAATCATAATAGGACATTTGGGGCTGCCTACAGACTCAACTCTCCTGACAACAAATGGACGGGTTCAACTGTCATCATGAAAACTAATACCCCAGGTCTTGATGGCGATGATGGTTCTGCCTTTTCACAGTGGGTCTTTAATGAAAGAAAGTACAGGTTGGAATTAGCCGCTCTTTATGTTGGCAATAATTTTAACCCTGAGGTGGGTTTTGCTCCTAGAAAAGATTTTATCCTTGTGAGCCCTGAGGTGGGTTTAAATTTCTTTCCTAAATCAGGTCCTATTGCAAGTCATACGATTGGATTTGATAGTCGGCTATTTTATAATCTTGGTAAAGCAAATAATGAGTTCCTGCCTAATGGAGGAGTTGAAGAATTAAACTTCGAACCTTTTTGGAGTGTCTTCTTTAACAATCAAGCTATGTTGAATGCTAGTTTAGATTTGAGTAAAATTAAGTTACTCAGAGATTTTGATCCTACCAGACTACAAAGCTCAGATGTATTCTTAGCTGGTGGGACCGATTATACTTTTGCTCAGTTTAATATAGACTATCAAGGTAATCGTAACAATAGGTTCATTCCAGAGATTGGAGTAAACTTTGGGAGCTTCTACAATGGTAGCACAGCGGGCTCAAGTGGAGGACTCACCTATAGATTTCAGCCTTTTGGCTTTGTAGCACTTAACTACTCCTACAACTATGTCAAACTTGAAGCACCATTTGTACCTAAACACATATGGCTTATCGGGCCTAGAATAGATGTCACTTTTACTAAAGAACTATTCTTAACCACATTCGTACAGTATAATAATCAATTAGATAATTTAAATATCAATACTCGGTTCCAGTGGAGATTTGCACCTGCATCAGATTTTTTCATAGTTTACACGGATAATTACCTTACCGAACCATGGCAAGATTTCGGTAGTCGGAATAGGGCTTTAGTTGCTAAA
>CALFUQ010000169.1 GCA_937929885.1 uncultured Saprospiraceae bacterium | reverse complement strand
CCGAGCAGAATACCAGCTAAAGGCACCAACTTTATACGTTTGTTCTGCTCTTTGAATATCACTCCTCCGATTACTACGGCAATTATTAATTGACTACGCTTGATAGCAGAGAGTAACATGATCGATGCTTCAGGGTCTTGTAAGGCTTTGAAGTAGAAATAATCAGCAGCTTGTAGCAATACACCTACAGCAACTATAGTCCATCTAAATGTAAATGCTCTCCGCTTCTCAGCAAAAGGGAACCAGGTAACACTTAATATAATCAGTAAGATTAAGATAGTATATAGGCAAAACCAAAACTGTAAGGTCTGGGGATTTAGGTGCACGGTCTGAATCAGAAACTTATCGTATAAACCACTACTAGCTCCTAAAAAAGTAGCTCCAATAATTGCAAATATCCATTTGTTGGTTTTAAAATCTATGCCTTCCTTTTGACCTATTCGAGAATATAGAATTACAGAAAATATGATTAAGAAAAATCCTATCCACTGATAAAAATTAGGGCTCTCCTTGTAGATTACTATTGCACCAATAAAAGTAAAGAACGGTCCTGCCGATCTAATCGGTGTAACGATTGTAATGGGTAGATGCTTTAGCGCCTGATAAGCCAAGATCCAAGAGCCAGCCATAAGCATAGATTTAAAGAATATAAACCCGTGATCCTTAGCTTTAATATTTTGAAAATTATATCCATTGGCAGTGGCATAATCAGGATAAAGAATAGAAACTATATAGAATAGAGCAACGAATAAAAAGCCACTGAACACCGTACCTAATAATACTGGAAACACTTCATTGCCTTGTACAGCATGCTTTTTGCATAGACTATGTAATCCCAGAAAAAGCGCCGCCAACAAACCCAGATACATCCACATCGCGCGAAGTTAGTTTTTAAAACTATAGTAACTAAATAGTAGATTGCTACTATGTTGATTAAGTATTTCCCTCGTATTTGGAGTTAGAAGAAAAGATAAAAAATGATTTATCCTAATCTCAGCAAACTAGCCTAGTTGAATATTCATCACCCTACACAATTGATAAGCTTACCACCAAATGATAAAAATATTTAGACATAAACCATTTTCCTTTTGCCAACATAACAGAGCTTGCTCTTCTTTAATAATTGTGTTAATGTCTTTTTCAATTTCATTAAAATTCATCCAGACTTCATTTTTCGAAGGGTCCATCCCCCATTCCTTTTTTGCAGGTAGATAATAAGTTTTATCAGCATTATGTTGGATAGTAAATGATTCAAGATTTATATAGTATCCTATAATGGCTTTTTCAAAATCAGGGCTAAGCTTCGCCTTGTATTCAAATGGAATAAATAATGACACCAAAAAACACAATGCTTGGGAAACTTCATCAAGTTTTACATTTCTAAATTTTTCTTTAGCAATGTCACTGTATAACAAAGGGAATTGTTTCTTTTTTAATTTATCCAACTTCTTTTTTAAAGAATCATTCCTATTCGGACCAATCCAATTATTCATCGGCTTAGAGGAAATTCCCGGGTCATACAAGTAAAACTTATAAGCCAATTCCATATGAGTAAGTTGCTTAGTGATCTTATTTTGAATAATAAAATCAATTTCACCAATAGTCATCCTCTCTTCACTTAACTGTACATTTTCATAAATCACTTTGTAATTAGAAGACGACTTAATCAACTCAGAAACAATCTTCTCCGCTAAATGACCCAACCTCAAATTGGTAGGAAGCTGAAACTCCACATCAGGTAACAAATCAAGTTCTGATAAATTAAAAGGCTGAAAACCTGTAACCGTAAAATCCAGATTATTCGTTTTTAATATTGAAGCGATCCTTTCCCTAGTTTTCATGGTGCTGCGTTCACGCTATTAAACAAATCTGAATCCTGTAACATGTACTCCAGTATAGGTCGACATCTATCCTTGCATGCAGGATAAAAAGCATTGTGTTTCTTTCCTTTATCTTCTCCAGGATTACCCCACCAAAACTCTGCTATCGCGACGGGCTTCAATCCAGACTTAAATGCATATTGCAGCAGCTTAGGAGCAGCACATTCTCCAGCTGCTGATGGAGGATTACCATGTGACGACTCCTTAAATATTTGTATCAGGTTTTTCTCCGCTCCAGATATATTTAAAAACCGATAGTTTTCGAAAAGCTTCTTTTGTAATCCGATCGAGTGTCTTGTTCTTTTTTCTTTTAGCTTGGCGGCTTCAGCAGGATCTTTAGCATTTTTAATCTGATTACCCATCGCTGTCAACTTTGTCATGCCTCTATTCATAAAAAAGTCATCTACAGAATCATCAAATACAGAAGGGGCGAATCGAATGCAGCTCATGCCGCCAGGCAACTTACCAGATACTGTGCCTAAGTAACCATAATCCTTATCATCCTTTTGGACGACTAAGACTCCAAACATTTTTCCTCTTTGCCTTTGGATATCAAAGTTCCAATTTTCAGATTCTAACTCAATAAAAGACTGAAACTCTTTAGCTGCTACTTTTGAAATTTCAGGAACCTTATCACTAAAAGGATTATTAAGCTCTTTAGGAATTTTGAGATCAGATAGCTCTGACTTAAAATTGAAAATGTGCTGGTTTATCATTTAAATAAATAGAACCACAAACTTACAAACGAATGAGTTACAATATCTAATTCCTTTTTATGCACATAGAGTTTTTACACTAACTTTGCAATTCAAACTGAGGCCTTATGGCTAAATAAACCCAGCTCTATAAATGCTCATTTTAGGTTTCACACTTTTATTCTTGGCTTATACTATTGGTATAATCGCCATAGTGATGGAGATTATCTGCTACCGTAAGGGGATAGAGTATTTTGAAACGATACTATTAACGGTGGCATTCTTAGCACTCATCTTTTCTATCAGTATATCATGTATCCTGCATGTCGTTAATCAGTCTACAATTGATCAATCATCTAACATCATGAATCTCACTTTGGTAGGAATTGCGCTTATGACTCCGCTCAATGTTCTTGCTGAACGTCAAATCACCATGTCTAATGGAATCAAGTATTCACTTTATGGAGTTTCTGCGATTTTGGCATTATTACTAATGCTTAAAATGGTACTTGATTTTGAAGCACCTATATACTTGATAGTGCATGGTTTCCTTGCAGTATCTATACTCTATTCAATGTTTAAAACAAGGACATCAGAGCCAGGTATTCATATTAAGCATCAAGAGAAAATCGAACAATATATTACTACGGCAATATTGACTATCCTTCCCTTTTTCTTATTGCTCGAGTCCTATCAGAAAAGTGATATCCCAATGACCATCTCAGTGTTCTTCATCATATTGGGTGTGAGTAAGATATTTGATAATTACAAGCGATTATCCCTTCTCAAACCTGCAAACGAGGTAGAGCTAAAACAGGACAACGAATACCTACTCACTGCTCGAGAGCAAGAAGTAGCTCATTATCTTGTTAAAGGACAAACCTATGCTACGATAGCTGAAGAACTTTTTATTTCTATGCCTACTGTCAAAACCCACGTGAGCAATATCTATCGTAAAGTAGGTGTCAAAAACAAAATGGAGCTGTTTTATAAGCTCAAGAACTAACCCCCTCAATACCAACGATTTATCTCCTCTCATACTTTAGTATGATATTGGTATAGACCTATAAATCATACTTATCCCCGATTGTATAGACGATTAGGCTACCCTTCTTTTGTGCTATCATTTTAACTAAAAGAATTATTCAGTTATGATATGCAAAATTAAGATCGTAGGGATTTTATTTCTGATTGCAAGTTTAAGTTCATCTCTTAAAGCTCAAGCTCAAGGACTTGACTCCCAAGAGCAAAAACAACCGTGGCCAATCTCACTCTCTATATTTAATCATTCATGGAGCTTTCCGTTAACTGACATCGGTAGAGTCGATCCGCTTTATCCAGGTGGAGCGTTGGGGACAGAGTATTACTATATCAAAAAAGAAAGAGGAAGATTATTTCAAACTTTTGAGGTGGGAGGATTTTTGAACAATAATCAAGGCTCAGCTTTCTACTTTAATTCTAACCTGACTTATCGGTTTACTACTCGCTTTGGTCTTATGACGGAGATAGGTTTAGGCTTAGGATACTTCCATGGATTTCATAGAACTGACACCTACA
>CALFUQ010000168.1 GCA_937929885.1 uncultured Saprospiraceae bacterium | reverse complement strand
TCTTTGAATATATCAACCCATCTGTGTGCACTCTTATAACAATTCTCAAAATCTTGAAGGATGTAATAGTACCACACATACGACTGGTGATAATAAATCTTCTCTATAAAACTGAGTTCGTTTAAATCAATATCAGGAATCTCACTTTCAAAATATTCTTTTACCGCAGCATACTCTTCTTGATTCTTAACATGACCATTCTTAATATATCTACCATGAATGATGATTTTTAAGTTAGAAAGTAGGACGGTGTTTGATACTCTTTTTACTCCTTGCTTAGATGCTTCTACTAGATCAATATTCTTAGTTGCCCCAGTACGAGTAATATGCCTCGCTTCAATAAACTTCTGCTCTTCAGTAATCTCTAACAACAAAAACTCTTGATCATCCTTGATGGCCATTTTCCTAGCCATCTGCAAGATTTTCAAACTCTGCAAGTAAAGTCCTTTCATGTAAAGGATCTTAGCGAAGTCTATATGTTCTCTAATCTTAATACTCTCATCTCGCTGAATGTAGAGCATCCTAAGACTAGTAACTAACTGTTTGTAAAGGTGACGCTTAAGATTAGAGAGCTGACTCTTATCCACTCCTCTTAGCTTCTTGGTAATTACGGCTTCATCGAGTTCATCCTGCTTATCTAAAAGATCGAACAGCTGGATGAATTTTAAATTATCAGAACCCTGTATGCGCTTAGAGTAGAGCGTAAAATTCCTCTTTTCTGCCTTTGAAAGGGATTTTATTAACCTAAATAACTGATCCGTTTGGGATATGGGCATAACAAATTAAAATCCTATAAATAGTTGATAAACAGCAAATTACAAATTTTTTAACATTTCTTGGAGATAACAATATCGGGAAAATGTACCTCAAAAACTCTCGAAGTCTGATTTAAACTTGTAGCAGAAACAATCGCAATAAGCAAAATGAAAAAAATAGAAGCAATAATCCGATCCTCAAGGTTTGATGAAGTCAAAGAAGCATTGAGTGAAAATGGAATCAATTTTTTCACTTTCATGGAGGTAAAAGGATACGGGCATCAGAAAGGAGAAACACATACTTATCGAGGCGCAGTATATGATGTAGGATACATCGCAAGAATGAAATTAGAGATTATGGTTTCTAACGATTTTGTCCAGCCAGCGATTGATGCAATCCTAGCTTCAGCTAAAACTGGAGAAGTCGGAGATGGTAAGATAGCGATAGTTAATCTTGACGAGATTGTACAAATCAGAACTGGATTAAGAAACGAATCAGCAATCAATACCAAATAATTTTAAAGAAAAAAATTCATAATACCAATAATAAAAACGATGAACGAAGAAGCATTATTAAAAGCAAACGAAGCACTTGAAGCGGCAAACCAAGCCATGTTCACTGCTAACAATGTATGGATGTTAGTTGCAACTGTACTTGTATTTATTATGCACTTAGGTTTTGCTACACTAGAGGCAGGATTTGTGCAAAGGAAAAATGTAGTCAATATTCTGTTCAAGAATGTCATGATTATAGCAATAGGACTATTGACTTATTATATAATAGGTTTTAATCTCATGTACCCAGGCAGTGATTACGCTGGAGAGTTTTTTGGATTTGCAGGATTTGGACTTTCTAATCCAGAAGGAGCAGCAGGTCTTATAGAGTATGCTGACGCAGGATATTCTTACTGGACTGATTTTATTTTCCAAGGGATGTTTGCAGCTACGTGTTGTACTATCGTTTCTGGAGCAGTAGCAGAGAGAATTAAACTCGTACCATTCTTAATATTCTGTTTCCTATTTGTAACAATATCTTACCCTATCACAGGTATGTGGAAGTGGGGAGCGGGGTGGTTAGATGCTGCCGGATTCTATGACTTTGCAGGATCGACTATAGTTCACTCAGTAGGTGGATGGGGAGCACTTGCAGGAATCATCTTGCTTGGAGCTCGTAAAGGAAAATATACTTCAAAAGGAATCAGACCAATCCCTGGCCATAGTATGCCTTTAGCTGCTATGGGAGTATTCTTACTATGGTTCGGATGGTTTGGATTTAATGGTGGATCAGTTCTAAGTGCAGATGCAGGATTAGTTTCTCTAGTGTTTGTAACGACGGCTTTAGCCGCTGCGGCAGGGGCGATTGGTTCTTTTGTAGTTTCATTCGGAATGTTTAAATCTTTTGATCTTTCGATGGCACTTAACGGAATCTTAGGTGGTCTTGTAGGTATCACTGCTGGAGCAGATTTGATGGGTCCAGGAGAGGCAATCATTGTAGGATTTATTGCAGGTTGTATAATCCCATTATCAGTTGTATTCTTTGATAAATTGAAGCTAGATGATCCTGTAGGAGCTACATCGGTACACTTAGTATGTGGTATCTGGGGAACACTTGCTGTAGGCCTTTTCGGTAGCATGGCAGGTATAGGTCAGCTAATGATACAGTTAAAAGGAATAGCTGCAATAGGAGTTTTCACTTTCCTATTTGCATTCATAGTATTCTTCTTATTGAAAAAGAGTGTAGGAATCAGAGTGCCAGAAGAAGAAGAAGTAGCAGGATTAGATATTGCAGAACACGGAAGCCCTGCTTATGTAGGTGTTAACCAAGCAGCTTTTTCAACAGCAAAAGGATAAAAATTATTATAAAAATAAAAGCTCCCAGCAGCCACTGGGAGCCCAATTACTAAAACAGATTAACTGTTCTTTCATAATACCAATATCTAAGTTAGATAAAATAAGAGCAGTTTTTAGTCTAAAACAATTACTAAAAACAACATACAATGCAAAAATTATTACTAGCTATCGCACTTATTTTATGCTGCACATCATACGTTAAAGGGCAGGATGATTCTATGACCGTTGAAGACGAACCAGTATTATCTTTCAGCGGTTCTGTTGATGCTTACTTTAGAACAAATTTTGGAGGTGATTTTGATGCTGCTCCAGGAACATCTTTTGCAAATCTACCAGGCTTTGCTTTAGGCATGGCTAATCTTATAGCTGCTCACGAAGGTTCTAATTACGGCGTAACAGCAGATCTTGTTTTCGGACCTAGAGGAGAGGATGCTACATTTTTATCCCCTGAGTTAAGACCTGGTGGAAACTCTAGTATCGTAAATCAATTATATGCATATTGGAATGTAAGTGATGCATTCACACTTACCATCGGTAATTTTAATACGTTCTTAGGGTATGAGGTGATATCACCGACTGGCAACTTTAATTATTCAACTTCCTACATGTTTTCATATGGCCCATTCTCCCATACTGGGTTAAAAGCTGACATTACTTTAAGTGAAGGTTTGACATTAATGGCTGGAGTTTTTAATCCTACAGATGCTACTGAATACAATCCTTCTAACGACTATGCAGGAGGTCTACAATTAGGCTATGAGACTGGAGGCCTTGGCATCTGGCTAAACGGTTTGTTCTCTGATGGCTTCTCACAGTTTGATATTACAGCAGGCTATGATATTTCAGATGCTATTTATATTGGGCTTAATGCCACGTCAGCAAAAGATGCATTTACAGGATTAGCAGGGTATTTACAATTTGCTACTTCCGACAACTTTAAGATTGGATTAAGAGCAGAAACTTTTACAGATAAAGGAGCGGTATACAAAGACACAGAAGATCCTGCGGCTGAAGATGTAAGCATATTTGACTTTACTATCTCAGCAAATTACACAGTAGGCAACTTAACAATAATTCCAGAATTCAGATTAGACTCTTTCAGCGAAAATGTAATACCTGATGGTGTAGAGACAACAGACGGGCTTAGCTCGTTCGTACTTGCTGCAGTTTACGGATTCTAAATCTGAGAGTATAACAAAAATTTAGTTGATTCCATAAATAGTTTTTTCGTGTTAAGCCGATACCTTCTAAAGAGAATGTATCGGCTTTCTTAATTTATACTCTTTACATATGTATTAGAACTTATTATAATAAGACCACTCTTTTGGAATAAATCAGCTAAGGTTTTCGATTAAATCAGTGCTTTGCTTTCTAAATAAAGTATACTATCTTTCATGCTTTAACAGATAGATGAAAAACCTAGTTTTTACATTATTATTACTGACTACAATATCAGCTGAGCTGATACATCTCGCATATGCATTAAGCTGTAATCAAGATAACATAGAGTTAGCATATGATTTTAAAGCAGAAAACGAAGGTGAAGAGACCAAAGATTTAGGAGAAGATGCTTCGGAGATTCCCTCACTCCTCTTTAAGCTCAATCAAAACTCATTTGATATTTTACTACTATCGAACAGTTCATTATCGTTAGTTGATGATCAGTTTAATCGGATTACCACTCCTCCGCCAGACTTCCTATAGTCATATTTTTTCTACTCCATTTTACAAATAGCTTGAATAGCTATTTCTTCTTTTGACTTTTTCAAATTATTAAACATGCTTAAGAAACTAGGTTTCGACTTTACACATTTTAGAGGGGATTTTTTTGGTGGATTAACCGCTGGGATTGTAGCGCTACCCTTAGCGCTTGCGTTTGGTGTTCAGTCTGGTCTTGGGCCTAGTGCAGGATTATACGGAGCTATTTTTATAGCTTTTTTCGCTGCGCTTTTTGGAGGAACCAATACTCAGATATCAGGACCTACTGCTCCGATGACTGCTTTAAGTACCTTGATCGTTGCAGGAATCGTAGCATCTTTTGATGGTGATGTGAGTGCTGCGTTGCCTTCTATATTGATTGTGTTTTTGCTAGCTGGTCTGTTGCAAATATTGCTTGGAGTCATAGGGATTGGAAAATACATTAAGTACATGCCCTACCCTGTGGTCTCAGGATTTATGACAGCCATCGGGGTTATCATTTTGATTACTCAGATAGCTCCAGCCATCGGTTATTACCCGGGAGACGATGCACCTTATGTCGAGACATTTAAAGGAGTAGCTGAAGAACAACTTTTAGAAGGTATCTTAATGGATGAAGTCGACGAAGGAATATTGGTTTTAGAAGACTTTAAAGAAACGATTAAGCGAGCAGGAGAAATTACGCCCGTAGCAATTAATGATAAATCTCAAAAGCTAGCATCCGATTCTGGCAAAGGAGTTATTGGATCTATTTTGACACTGCCTAAAGCGTTAGGAAATATTAATTGGTTAGAATTATTACTTACCCTGGCTACTATTATCATAATCTATGGCTTCAAAAGAATTACAACCGCCATACCTAGTGCGCTGGTAGCATTATTAGTGGTAAGTGGGATCGCTTATTTTGGTAATTTGGATTACTATCCGATTAAAGAAATCCCTTCAGGGTTTCCAAAACCCCAGTGGAATATGTTTACTGATTTGAGCTTTGCTTCGATATCCCCATACTTACTTAGTGCAGTTATACTATCGTTTCTCGGAGCTATAGATAGTCTCTTGACTTCTATTGTTGCAGATAATATGACAAAGACAAAACATCAACCTAACAAAGAACTAATAGGTCAAGGAATAGGAAATTCCATTGCAGCATTCTTCGGTGGTCTGCCAGGTGCAGGAGCAACTATACGTACGGTGGTAAACATTAATTCAGGCGGTAAGACTCGACTGTCGGGTATGATTGCTGGTATTCTTTTACTGACCATACTTTTATTATTAGGTCCTATTGCTTCTAAAATACCTGCTGCAGTACTTGCTGGTATTTTGATTACCGTAGGTATAGGCGTGATGGACTATAAAGGTCTTAAGGCAATTCCATATATGCCTTCATCGGAAGTTGCGATATTATTAGTCGTGCTAGTACTTTCTACTTTCTGGAATTTAGTATACGCAGTGGGTATTGGTTTAGTAATCGCAGCACTAATATTTATGAAAAAGATAGGCGACTTTACTGCTAAGAAATCAGGTGTAAAATCTCTGGATGAAACCCCATGGTCAGATGAGTTAGACGTGCCAAAAAATCTTCAAGAAGAAGTATTTATCAAGCATGTAGAAGGGCCACTTTTCTTTGGTTATACCAGCGACTTCCAAGATCTAGCAAATCAAATTCCGAATACTGCTGATACCCTAGTCATCAGGATGGACAAGAGTGATTACATGGACCAAAGTGGGTTATACGCTATTGAAGATATTATGATGGATCTAGTCAGCAAAGGTGTAAGAGTACTCTTTGTAGGATTACCCGAGCAGCCAAGATACATGATGGAGCGGATTGATATTATTCCAAATCTTGTTCCAGAGGATCGCATCTTCGATACTTTTGCTCCCTGTTTAGAATGGATCAAAGAAAATGTCGAAGACAAACATCCTACGTTACCACCTAACTATGAAAACCTAGTTTAATAAATTCTAAAATTGATAAATAAGTTATTATGTCTATAGCATCAGAAAATACAAAAACACAAACTAAAGATTCGCAATTAATTCTTACTCCTGCAACAGCACTAGAATATCTAAAGGAGGGTAATCAAAGATTTGTAAATAAGACCTCAGTCAATAGGGATTTGCATCAGCAGGTACTTGATACTGCAACAGGGCAGTATCCGTTTGCAGCAGTTGTAAGTTGTATAGATTCTAGAATTCCTACAGAGGTGATTTTTGATCAAGGTATCGGAGATATATTTAATGCAAGAGTAGCAGGCAACTTTGTGAATGAAGACATCTTAGGAAGTTTAGAGTTCGCTTGTAAACTAGCAGGATCAAAAACTATACTCATCTTAGGTCACACATCTTGCGGTGGAGTTAAAGGAGCATGTGACAATGCACAACTAGGTAACCTTACTCAAATGCTTCAAAAGATTATGCCAGCTGTCGATGGTACGCCTACTGCAGAAGGAGAAGAAAGAAGTTCTAAGAATGCAAAATTTGTCAACGAAGTAGCTGAGCTAAATGTCAAGTTAACTATGAAGGCCACTACAGAACAAAGTCCTGTGTTAGCTGAGATGGTTGAAAATGGTGAGTTAAGTATTGAAGGAGGTATCTATGATGTAAAAACTGGAATTGTAAGATTCTTGTAAAAAGTAGTGATTTAATTCATAAAAAAACATTCTCTTTTTATTCAGAGATTATTGAAAGCATATCCTAGATTAATTTCAATTATGAAATATAATTTGGTTTTTGTTCAATTATGCTTCGTTTTGTAAATTTTTTATTGCCAAAATTTAGCTTGACCTAAGCTAAATTTGGTATTTGGATGTCTGTATCTTTGAAATTCTGTGCAAAAATCCCTATTTTAATAAGCACGAATTTATTTTATGGATACAGCTATGAACCAACAGAAAGGAATGTATGTGCCTCAGCTTGAAAGAGATGCATGTGGCACAGGTCTAATCGCCAATTTAAACGGAACAAGATCTAATGAAATTATCTCTAACGCACTTACCATGCTGGAGAACATGGATCATAGGGGAGCTTGTGGTTGCGAACCCAATACTGGTGATGGTGCTGGCATCCTTACACACATCCCTCACAAATTTTTTGCTACGCAATGTGCTGCACTGGGTTTTAAATTACCAGGCAAAGGGGGCTATGGTGTAGCAATGTGTTTTCTGCCAAAGAATGAAGAAGACTATACAGATTGTAATGATGTAATAGATCAATGTGCAAATCAATTAGGATTCACTATAATAGGAAAGAGAGCTGTACCCATCGACAACAGCATGATAGGAGCATCAGCTCTGGCTACTGAACCAGATATAGAGCAAGTTTTCTTTGAGTACAAAGAAGAACTTAACGCTAAAGAACTTGACAGAAAACTATTTGTACTAAGAAATCATATCACACATAGCATCAACAAAAAACATAAAGAAGCTGCTAACGATTTCTACATTGCTTCTTGCTCTAGCAGAGTCATCATCTACAAGGGACAATTAACTTCACAACAGGTAAGAGCATATTTTCATGATTTGTCAGTAGCAGAATATGAGTCTGCTATTGCACTGGTGCATTCTAGATTTTCTACTAACACAGTCCCTAAGTGGAAACTCGCGCAACCATTCAGATACATATCTCATAACGGAGAGATCAATACTATACAAGGAAATATAAACTGGTGGAAAGCAAGAGAAGAATTGTTAGAGAGCAGTGTCTTCACAAAGGAAGAGTTAGATATCGTATTACCTATTTGTGATGAGACAGGATCAGACTCTTCTAACTTTGACAATGTCTTAGAGTTCTTAGTACATAATGGCAGAAGCATTCCTCATGCATTGATGATGATGATACCTGAGGCATGGCAAAATGATCCTCACATTGCAGAATACAAAAAAGATTTTTACGAATATCACGACGCACTTATGGAGCCGTGGGATGGCCCAGCCTCAATTACATTTACGGATGGCACATTGATAGGTGCTACGCTTGACAGAAATGGTCTGAGACCATCAAGGTATTTACTTACAGAGGATAATGTACTTATCCTTGCCTCAGAAACAGGCGTGCTACCAGTAGACCCATCTAAGGTGGTGCTCAAAAATAGATTAGAACCAGGCAAGATTTTAATAGCTGATCTCGACGAGCATAGAATCATCGGCGACGAAGAATTAAAAGATGTCTTGTGTAAAAGAAACCCATATAAGGAATGGCTAAATAAGTCAAAGCATGAGCTAGCAAGTTTAAAAGTAAGTGGTGCTGACAGTTTACCCAAAAGTGACCTGCCACTAGTGCAGCAACAAATAGCTTACGGATTTATCAAAGAAGACAAAGAGCTTTTATTAAAAGCAATGTCGGAGAACGGCAAAGAGCCGATCGGTTCTATGGGAACTGATATTCCTTTGGCAGCGCTAAGTAAATACGCACAACACATTGCTAGTTACTTCAAACAACAGTTTGCTCAGGTAACCAATCCGCCTATTGACCCATTAAGGGAAGCAGACTTCATGACCTTGAAGACATTCTTAGGCAGTTGCAAACAAATACTCAACAAAGACGAAAACCAAGTAGAATTCATAAGACTCGAGAGTCCTATCCTAAGAAATAGCGATTACAAGATTCTATATAATGCGAATACAGAAATATTTTCTAGCGCAGAACTAGATTGCACTTTTTCTAAATCATATGAAGAAGGGCATCTTAAAGCAAGAGTTGAAGAACTGTGTGCAGAAGCTGTACAACTAATCAAATCTGGATCAAGCTTAATTATTCTGTCTAACAGAAATATATCTAATGATAGAGTTGCTATCCCTTCTTTAATGATGACAGGAGCACTGCATCACTTCTTGATCAAAGAAGGATTAAGAATGCAAGCAGGTATCATTGTAGATGGTGGAGACATAGTAGAAACTCATCACTTTGCAACTTTAATAAGTTATGGAGCTGATGCAATCTATCCGAGAGTGGCTATTAATACATTAAAAGATCACGGTGACAGTGAGCAACTAGGAGAAGGAAAATTACTGGTCAAAAATTATTTGAAAGCCGTAGAGAAAGGATTGCTTAAAGTAATGTCTAAACTAGGTATCTCTACCGTACTTTCTTATAAAGGTGCACAGACCTTCGAAGCATTAGGTATCAGTATGGAAGTTGTGGATATCTGCTTCAAAGGAACCATTTCTAGAATCGAAGGGATGACTTTTGATATGCTAGCTAAAGAAGCGTTGACTAAGCATAGACTAGCATTTGAAGATGAAGCTAATAACACTTACTTACAAGACTTAGGAGTATACCAATGGAAGAGACGTGGTGAGTATCATTTGTTTAATCCGACCACTATTCATTTACTGCAAAACAGTACGATGAATAATGATTACCAAATCTATAAGAAGTTCTCGGCAGCAATCAATAAGCAAGAGCACAACGCTTGTACTTTGCGTAGCATGCTAGACATAAAACCAGGCACTGCAATCCCTATCGAAGAGGTAGAATCAGCAGAGAAAATACTTACTCGATTTGCTACAGGTGCCATGTCGTTTGGAAGTATCTCTCACGAAGCACATACTACGCTAGCAATCGCGATGAATAGAATTGGTGGCAAGAGTAATAGTGGTGAAGGAGGAGAAGATGAAACCAGATTTGAGAAAAAAGAAAATGGCGACTGGGAAAGATCAGCCATCAAGCAAGTAGCATCAGGAAGATTTGGAGTGACCATTAACTACCTCACCAACGCAGAAGAGTTACAAATTAAAATGGCGCAAGGCGCTAAGCCAGGAGAGGGCGGTCAGCTACCAGGTCATAAAGTAAATGACTGGATTGCAAGGGTAAGAAATAGTACACCAGGAGTAGGGCTTATCTCTCCCCCACCGCATCACGATATTTACTCTATCGAAGATCTTGCACAACTAATCTTTGATCTTAAAAATGCAAATAGAGAAGCAAGAATAAGTGTGAAGCTCGTATCTAAGGCTGGTGTAGGAATCATCGCATCAGGAGTAACCAAAGGTCATGCAGACCATATACTCATCTCAGGACATGATGGAGGTACTGGTGCATCACCACTCAGTTCGCTTAGGCATTGCGGATTACCATGGGAGCTAGGATTATCAGAGACACACCAGACACTGGTGAAAAATAAATTGCGTGACAGAGTAAGAGTACAAGTAGACGGACAAATTAGGACTGGTAGAGACCTTGCGATTGCGACAATGCTAGGTGCAGAGGAATGGGGAATTGCAACAGCAGCATTAGTAGTAGAAGGATGTATCCTGATGAGAAAGTGTCACCTCAATACTTGCCCAGTAGGTATCGCTACACAAGACCCAGAATTAAGAAAAAAATTCGATGGTAAGGTGGAACATGTTGTTAACTACTTTAATTTCTTAGCAGAAGATATGAGGGAGATCATGGCTTCTTTAGGTTTTAGAACGGTAGATGAAATGGTGGGTAGATCAGACTGTCTCAAAGTGACAGACAGACAAGACCACTGGAAACTTAAGAGCCTTAATCTAGAACCGATTCTTTACAGAGATAAATTAGCAGGTCAATTAACAGAATATAAAAACATCCCTCAAGATCACGGTATCAGCGAAATCTTAGATAGAAAACTTATTGAGTATTCTAAGCAAGCGCTAGGTGACAAAGTATCGATACAAAGTATATTCCCTGTGATTAACACAGACAGAGCGGTAGGAACTATGTTATCCAATGAGATATCTAAAATGTACGGTGCAGATGGTCTAGAAGACGATGCAATCAATTTTAGATTTAAGGGATCTGCAGGTCAGAGTTTTGGAGCATTCGGAGCTAAGGGACTGACTTTTACACTAGAGGGCGATACTAACGATTACTTTGGTAAAGGATTGAGTGGTGCTAAGTTGATTTTAGTGCCAGACAGGAATAGCACGTTTGACCCAGCTCAGAATATCATTATAGGGAATGTATCCTTGTATGGTGCAACCTCAGGAGAAGCATATATCAAAGGAATGGCGGGAGAAAGATTTGCGGTAAGAAACAGTGGAGCTAAAACAGTAGTAGAAGGTGTAGGAGCACATGGTTGCGAATACATGACAGGAGGTATGGTAGTCATCCTAGGGGAGATAGGAAGAAACTTTGCAGCAGGCATGAGTGGAGGAATCTCTTATGTCTATGACCCTAGTAACAACAAAGAACAATACTTTAATAAAGAGATGGTCTATCTAGAAGTACCAGAAGAAGAAGATTTTGCAGAGTTAAGAAGGCTCATTAGAAATCACTTTAAATATACTGGTAGTGAGAATGCATTAAAAATCCTACAGTCATGGGATAATGCTAAATTCCAGTTTATCAAAGTGATGCCAAAAGAATATAAAGCAGTACTCGAAAAAATGAAGTCAGCTGCAGCATTAGAAACAGCAAGTGTAAAATAAGTAGAGATGGCAGACCCGAAAGGATTTATGAAATATGACAGAGATCTTCCTAAGAGAAGGCCTGTAGAAGATCGTATTAACGACTATAAAGAAATATACGAGGAGACGACTCAAGAAATGAATCATGCACAATCTGCAAGATGCATGGACTGTGGTATTCCCTTCTGTCATAGCGGATGCCCGCTAGGAAATATCATTCCTGACTTTAATGATGCTGTTTATAAGAATGATTGGCATGATGCTTATCAAATCTTGTCTAGCACAAATAACTTCCCTGAGTTCACAGGAAGGATTTGTCCAGCTCCATGTGAAGCAGCTTGCGTATTAGGTATTAATAGCGATCCAGTTACCATAGAGAATATTGAAAAGAATATTATCGAAGAGGCTTTTAAAAATAACTGGGTCTCTCCTAACCAACCAAAAAGAAAGACAGGAAAGAAAGTAGCTGTAGTTGGCTCTGGCCCAGCAGGACTTGCTGCTGCCGATCAGCTCAACAAAGCAGGTCATGAGGTAACGGTATATGAAAGAAACAATAAGATAGGTGGGTTGCTTAGATACGGCATTCCAGATTTTAAGTTAGAAAAAACTGTGATCGATAGAAGGCTTAATGTTATGAAGCAATCGGGAATCACTTTTGAAGTAAATGCTAATGTGGGTGGTAATGTAAAGGTAGATGACCTAATGGCTAATAACGATGCTATCATCCTCTCTGGAGGATCTACCATTCCTAGAGACTTACCGATCACAGGTCGCAAGCTTAAGGGAGTGCATTTTGCGATGGACTTTCTAGAGCAACGCAATAAGCAAGTAGACAAGCAAACTGGAATAGCAACTAACATCAGCGCTACTGATAAACACGTCATCGTAATCGGCGGTGGTGATACTGGAGCTGATTGCGTAGGCACATCTAATCGTGATAAAGCAAAGTCAGTGACCCAGATAGAGTTACTATCTAAGCCACCATCAGATAGAGCAGCTAGCACCCCATGGCCAGTATGGCCGATGCAGCTCCGTACCTCTTCCTCTCACGAAGAAGGATGCGAAAGACAATGGGCACTACTCACTAAAGAATTTGTAGGTGATGAAAACGGTAATGTCAAGGCTATTAAGATTGCCCAAATAGAATGGAATATAAATCCAGGTACAGGCAAATCAGAGTTTATGGTAGTTCCAGATACCCTTAAGGAAATTCCTTGTGATCTAGCTTTACTTGCAGTAGGATTTGTACATCCGCAGCATGAAGGATTACTCGAGCAAATCGGAGTAAGCTTAGATATTGCAGGCAATGTAGCTTCCGATAAATACAAAACTTCTGTGGACAAAGTATTCACTGCTGGTGATATGAATCGTGGACAATCACTAGTCGTTTGGGCTATCGCAGAAGGTAGAGAAGCAGCAATAGAAGTTGACAAGTTTTTATCAGGTGGCGTATCTTCCCTAGAAGCTAGAGAAGAATCCAAGTTGATGGTTTAAGGAAATATTATTTTCTAAGTCGTATTCAGATATTTAGTTTGTTACTACATTCCTAAAATCAGCCCTTGTAAATCTTCTGATGGATCTAAGTCCATTTTTTTACGGAGTCGATATCTTGCTTTACGTATTCCCTCACTTGATATGTGCAGAATATTCGCAATCTCTTTCGAAGTCATATTCATACGGAGTAAATAAATCAAGCGCATTTCACTTTTAGAAAAGCTACCGAATCTTTCGCGTAGTCTATCTAAAAATTCCTGATGGACGCTACTGAATTCGTTAGCAAATTGATCCCATTCATTATCATCCACAGAATCTCTTTGTATCATTCGGGAGATACGGGATGAAGCCTTACCAACCGAAGCATCTACTGAAGATTGCAATTCTGCTATTTCAGTTTCCAATTCATGTAGGAATTCATTCTTCTTTGCAAGCTGTAAAACTTTAGCTGTTAGTTCCTTTTTCTTGAATTCTAATAGCTGTTCTGCTTTTTCTTGTCGTTCAATTGCGATTGCTTTTTCTTGTGAAAGAATAAGTTCCTTCTTTCTACTTCTCTGAACAATACCATAAAAAAGAGCTAAGCCAGAGAATAGCATTAATGCAAGCCCTCCCCACAATCTCTGTGTTTTCACACTTTCAATTTCAATATCCTTATTAAGTAGTATTATTTCAGCATCCTTTTTCTCAGTTTCATATTGAGTCTGAAGTTCATTTACTTGTTTCGTTCTTTCTATTTGAAAAATAGAATCTTTTAAGGATTGATACTTTTCCAAATGAGGAATTGCTAAGGCAGATTTTCCTTGAGTTATATAAATGTCTTTTGCTACTTCATGCGCGTCTTGTTCTTTTTCAAGCGAACCAATTTCATTTGCAATGGCAATAGATTGATTTGCTTCCTTTATTGCTTGTTCAAATTTGTTTTGATGAAGGAGGCTTCTTGCTAATGCAGATTTGGCATCTGATATTGCAATAGGAATTCTCAATTCTTCTGCTATGGCAATCCCCTGTCTTAAAGTCGATTCTGCTTCTTTATAGCGGCTTAATTTGTTTTGAAGAATACCTGAATTAACATAATAACTCATCAATCCCCCTTTGTGATCCATCTTAATTGCAAAATCATACACTCTTTGATACTCTTCTAGTGCTTTTTCATATTCATTTATTGTTTTATAGACAATACCTAAATTATTTGCATTGCTCATCAATCCAAAAGAGTCATTTGCTTCTTGGAATAAAGCTCGACTCTGACTATGTAGTTCAATTGATTTGTTAAAATCTCCTAGTTGCTTCTGAATGATTGCCATAGACTCTATGGTGAATCCTTGCCCATCAAGAAGACCAAGTTCCTTGTAAATATTTAAGGAGCCCTTATAGTAAACCATAGAAGAATCATATAGATTCATGTTATGAAATACTCCTCCAATACTCCCTAAAATATCTCCTTCGGAGGGTTGATCTCCTATTTCATCATAATAATGAAGAGCCTTTCTAAAATTTTCCAAAGCTTCAGGATATTTACTTGTCCTATTTAGCTCGGTACCATATTCGTCATATAGATCTCCAAGTGTAGCAAGATCATTTGCTTCTTCTGCATAC
>CALFUQ010000167.1 GCA_937929885.1 uncultured Saprospiraceae bacterium | reverse complement strand
TGGCAGGTGACGTCAACGAGAATGGACGTATTTCTGCATCTGATTTAGTAGAAGTGCAAAATGTAATTTTAGGACTGAGAGATAGTTTTAACGTTGGAGAGTCTTGGGGTTTTGTGCCAAGCGAAATAAAAATCACAGATGGTCGAGTTGATCCAAGTGTGCTTAATATTATTGGTTACAAAAAAGGAGATGTAGATTTTTCTGCTGATCCGAATAAATAATTACCACTTCATAATTATTTCCAAGTTATCTAGATCTTTATCAACTTAATAGTTTGTTTATAATTTTCTCCTTCCAAGTATACGAAGTACGTACCTGCTACTAATCCCTCGATGTCGAAGACTTTAGCATTAGTATTCATAAAATCAGAATAAACTAATCTTCCTGTAACATCAAAAATCCTGACATCAGTTGCGCACAGCAACTCAGCATTCCTAATGGTTACTAGATTTTGCACAGGATTAGGGAAGGCATCAAACAAAGCTACTTCTTCAGTTTCTTCTACGATTACTTGTTGTCTATCTATAACCTTAAATCCATCGATACCAGCCTCTACTAGATGACCGTCATTCTCATCATCTTGGGCTACAAACATTATCTTTAATTGCTCCAGGTTTGATGTTACATCTAAATCAATTGTTGACAATATCCATTCTCCACTTCGTATTTCTTCATCTTCTTCTAGAGGTTTTATTTTTATCGTTTCTATAAGTTGAGTATCTACTGGAGTAATGATAAAGACATTCAAAGAATCATTTGGAGGGATAAATTCTCCTCCAGCATTAAAGAACCAATGATAGTATTGGACTGCAGGTTCTTCTAAATCCGCAGCAGAAAACCAGTCAGAAGTAAGCGTAGTCGTTCCATTATCTACATCGTCCGTTCCTCCTTGTCCCCCAGCATTACCAGTCACATAACATGATTCACCAAAATCATCTTGAATATCAAAGTCTACATTCGAAGTCTTTTCTTGAAAAACAGTACCGATAGGAATGCCTCGAACCCATTCACCAGAAGAAGCATTACTAGTTGTCTCCCATCCAAAATCAAAATAGAAGTCATCCTCAAAACCTGATTCTAAAGCAATGTTAAGCAGTGTATTTTCAGAAATTACAATGGTGCAAAAATCTACTTGTTTCTTTCCCCATTTGCCTGCAAGTACTCGATATTCTCCTTCAAATATCTCTCCTGTTGCAAAACCTTCTTCACCACTATCTAGAGTATAACTCTGTTCTTCTCCAATTAGAGTTACCGTTGTATTCGCAGCTGGTCCTCCATCTTCTTCAGAAGTAATTGCTGATAAAGTGTAGATAGCCTTAGGGACTAAGTCAACATTGAGTTCTGCAACCTCTCCAGCTACAAGGTTTATCGTAATATCTTGTGCGTGGTATTCAGGGTGATTGATAGTTACTACAAATTCACCTTGATTACATTGTCCTGTTTTGAAAATTCCATTCGCATCAGATTCTTCAGCATTCGTATCACCTGAATTTATAAATACTGTTACACCATTGATTGGTTGTCCAGTCTCACTATTTACGACCTTACCTTCTAAATATGAGGCACGGACTAATGTGGGTTTTAGAATAAACAAACCACTCTGCCTATCACTTAATAACAAAAGACCAGATGGTAAATATGGGAATGCTCCCCAGCACCCATTAAAGCCACCGCTTGCTCCTTCCCAAGTATCAAAAGATCCTACCTCTACAATGTTATCCGGTCTTGTCACATCATTAATGATGACTCCTTCGGTATACCACGATGTGTACAAATAGTTGTCGTGCCAATGTGTATTGTGAGGTATCGCATTAACTCCTTCTATAGGTTTAAATCTGTCTAAGAATTTTATGTCACTTAAATCTGAAATATCATAAGCCCCAACAAAAGATTCACCCCTTTCGTCAGTTGTGTATACTACTTGATTATCACTACTCGACCATGCGTTATGTGTAAAGTTATTTGGTGTAGGGGTAGAGCCTAAGAGTCTAGGGTTTGATTTATCAGAGATATCATAAATAGATAATTCTCCTATGAAGATTTCAGATGCAAACATTAAATCATCTCTCACGTATACGTCATGTGCATATTGTAAATCTTCGATTCCTACGACCTCTGGAAGTTTTGGATTTTCACTAATATCTAAAATAATTACCCCTCTGCTACTTATGTTGCATCCAGCCAAGTAGATGTAAGCATCATCACCAATATAGAGATTATGACATCTACGGAGTAAGTCTATGCTTCCACCTACTTCTATTTCTGGTTGCCAAAATGAATGCGTGATATTTTCAGGATTGGTCATATCAATAATTAATAAACCGTCAGCACCACTGTCAGCTACTACATATACATAGTCTCCAAAATTCTTAATATCTCTCCAAGTAGAACTAGTACCTCCGACATCAGCTACAAGCTTAGGATTAGAAGGATCTTCCAATGAGTAGATCCTTGTCGAAAGCTGGTTACCCATGATAGCATACTCAGTACCGTCAGAGTGCTCAAATCCCCAAACATCATTTCCAGTAATTGCTGTTGGAACATTCGCGACTAGCTCTAGATTTTTGCTGCCCTGACTTGATAATAATATTGGTATTATTATCATGATTAAACTCAAACATTGCCTCATCCTTTCATTTCTTTAAGAAGTGATATACTGCACTTCTATACTTAAACACTAAAAACAGTTAAATTAATGCTTATCATATTCACAATTTTCTATATCATAAGCAATTGTCTTTGGCAAGTTACTAACTAGCTAGAACATATTATAAAAATAAATATATAATGAAGATTTACCATAACCCTAGATGCCGTAAAAGTAGAGAAACACTTGCCCTCATAGAAGAGAAAGGTGTAACACCTGAGATTGTACTCTATCTTGAAAAAGCTCCTACTCAGAAAGAGTTAAAAGAACTACTTAAGTTGCTTAAGATTAAGCCCGAAGCTCTCTTACGTAAAGGAGAAAAAGTCTTTAAGGAAAAATATAAAGGCAAAGAATTATCAGATGCAGAATGGATAAAAGTGATGACTAAAAATCCAAAGCTAATTGAAAGGCCTATAGTTGTGAAAGGTAAGAAAGCTATTTTAGGAAGACCACCAGAAAATGTGCTGGATCTTTTATAAATTCTTAATATACAGCTGAATATTAATAGATGAACTGGACAAAAATATTTGATGGAACTAGCATAGAAGGGTGGGTGCATGTCGATGCAGGTGATATTACTTTGCAAGAAGGAATCCTAGTCACGTCAGGAGGAATGGGTTTGCTCTATTATGAAAAACAAATGTTTGAGGATTGTATCATTAAGGTTATATATAAAAACCCTGGAGGTGCAAACTCAGGAGTGTTCATAAGAATTCCAGAAAAACCTACTGAAGCATGGATGCCAGTCAATCGTGGATTTGAAGTACAGATTTATGACTCAGGAGATGATTACCATTATACAGGAGCATTGTACTCACTGACTCCTGCTCGAGCAAAACCTGCAGACCCTGAGAACTGGAATGAGCTATTAATTACACTTGATGGAGATTATACTAAAGTAGAAATCAATGGAATACAAGTAACTGAATATACGGAAGGAGATCCTGTACCTCCTAAAAAAATACATTACGAACCAGAGAGAGGACCTAGACCAAGAAGAGGTTATATAGGTTTACAAAATCATGGAGATGAGGATATTGTTTACTTCAAGGAAGTTTCATTCAAGAGTCTACCTTAATTGATTAGAATTAATAAAAACGTATATATTTTAACCCCTTGTTCAGATAGAGGTAAAATCAACTAAATTTATATGGATTCATTATGGTATGAAATTAAGAGTAACAACAAATAGTATTAGGATAAGGATTAGAAAATCTGAATTAGCAGCCCTCTCAGAAAAGCATAAGATTGTTGATTCGGTTCATTTTCCAAGCGGGGATTTATTCAAATTCGAATTAGCGATTAGTAATTCTAAAACTGAAGTGACTACAGAGATGGTAGATAAACTTTTGATTGTTTTCTTACCACAGTTAGAAGCAAGCAATTGGATCACAACAGAACAAGTTGGAATCGAAACTCATATAGAAATAAATGAAGAAGAAAAACTTCATATCTTAATTGAGAAAGACTTCCCCTGTAAAGATAGAGTCGACGAAGATAAGTTGGACACTTTCCAAGAACTAGTTGAGGATAAGCCTTCAGCATGTTGAACTAGAATTTCATAATTCAAAATAAATTTTATGTCAGCTAGTACTTTAGAAGAAGTAACATGGATACGGCAATTAGAGAAATTGCAGATAAGTTAGTGGAAATCAGAGATGCTCATGGAGGCACAAGCATAGCATACGCCAGAGGCGAGTTAAGCTATAGAAGGTTGAAGGGTAATAATTCAAACTTTATAAATGGATTTTAGAATATATTAAGACAGAATCTTCAAGCAACACATAGAAATATTCATAATATGAAAAATTATTTTATAGCCTCGTTAGGAATTGTAATTTTCTTTGCGCTAGCATGTAGTCAGCAGAAAGCGATTACTCCATCTAGCAATTCCTCACACATAGCCAACGAAACAAAAGTAGCTATGGAGAGATCGACGACAAGTGTCTCCCAATCTAAAACACCTGAGTCTAATTACGCAACTTATTGTGCCTCTTGTCATGGAGCTAAGATGGATGCATTTGTAGATCGTAAATGGAAATATGGGAGTAGCAGTGAAGCGCTAGCTAAAGCAATTAAGATTGGCTATGAGGATGATGGAATGCCCGCCTATGATGTAACATTTAACGATCAAGAGATTAATGAACTGGTGCAGTATATTCAGAAAGGAATTACAAATGTAGAGTTGTACAAGTTTGATGGAGAATCAACAGATGGAATTTTTGAAACGGAGGAGCTTACCATTAAGTTAGATACTCTTGCATCTGGTATGGATAACCCGTGGGGAATTACTTTTCTTACGGACGGCGAATTGCTTATTACCGAGCAGGGTGGTAAACTTTATAAGAGATCAGTAGACGGGTCATTAACAGAGATATCAGGAATTCCAGCGGTAAAGGCAGGTGGCCAGGGCGGTTTAATGGATATAGAAGTACACCCAGATTTAGAGAATAACGGATGGATATACATTGCTTATGCTAAGCCTAATCCATCAAATGGCAAGGAGTCTACTACTGCGATTGTAAGAGGTAAGTTGAGTGGTAATAGTTTTGTTGAGCAAGAAGAAATTTTCGAAGCGCTCCCGTACTCTACTAGGAGACATCACTTTGGTGTTAGAATGGAGTTTGACAAGGATGGATACTTATACTTATCAGTTGGAGATAGAGGTAATAGAGAGGTTAATCCTCAAAGCTTAGATAATCATTGTGGTAAAATTCATAGAATCCATGATGATGGAAGTATTCCAGCAGATAACCCATTTGTAAATATGCCTGATGCTATGCATTCTATCTATACCTATGGTAATAGAAACCCACAAGGTGTTGCCCTTAATCCAGTCGATGGTAGTATCTGGCAAAATGAACACGGTCCGCGTGGTGGTGATGAGATAAATATAGTGAAGAAGGGAGCAAATTACGGTTGGCCTATAATCTCTTATGGTATCAATTATAACGGAACAATCTTCACCGAGCTAACGGAGAGTGAAGGTATGGAACAACCAATTATGTATTGGTTGCCCTCAATAGGTGTTTGTGGGATGACTTTTGTGGACTCTGACAAGTACGGACCATGGCAAAATAATGTCCTCTCAGGATCTTTGCGTTTCAAGTATTTAGAGCGAGCTGTCGTTAAGAATAATGAGATTGTTCATAGAGAAAATATTCTTGAGAATATTGGTAGGTTGAGAGTAGTAGAAGTAGGTCCAGATGGATATATCTATGTAGGTGTCGAAGAACCAGGGTATGTGTTTAAACTTATTCCTAGTGCTAAATCTTAACGCTTTTGGTTTTTATCAGATTTAGGATTTTATCGATTTTCCCAGATGGGATTTTGATATAATCACTATTGTTAGAAAACCAAGTGATTTGACGCTTTGCATAACGTCTGCTGTTTCTTTTGATAAGTTCTATCGCTACATCTAGTTTTAGTTCTCCATCTAGATACTTGAATAGTTCTGAATAACCAACAGTTTGCAAGCTTAGCAGATTCTTATGTTTTATTAGTGACTCTACCTCACTTAATAAACCTGCATCCATCATAAGATTTACTCTAGTATTTATTCTATCATAGAGTTTATCTCTATCCATTGTGAGTTGGATATTGATAGACTTGAAACTTCTCACTTTAGGCATACTGTTTCTAAATGATGAAAATGTTTGGCCTGAAGATTTAATTACTGATAATGCACGCACTAATCTTCTAGAATTATTTAGGTCTACCTCATGAAAATATTTTGGGTCTTTCTCTTTAAGCTCTTGCTGAAGTACTGAAATACCATCGGATTCTAATAGATTAGTATAGTGATCAGAGTCTTCCGGTTTTACTTCTGGGAATTCATCTAGTCCTTCGAGAATAGCCTTGATATATAGACCAGTCCCCCCTGTTAGAATTAAATGATCATGCTCTATAAATAGTTTTTCTATCAAGGCTATGCACTCGCGTTCATATCTACCTGCACTATACTTTTCTGTAATACTAATATGATTTATAAAGTGATGTTTGATTGTAGATAATTCTTCTTTAGATGGTTTAGCTACACCGATATTAAGTTCTTGAAAGAGTTGACGGCTGTCGCATGATATAATCTCAGTACCTAAATGCTGAGCGATCTTGATAGCAGTACTAGTCTTCCCAATGGCTGTTGGGCCTGCTATGACTATTAATATTTTATCGGACATAGGGTAGTAATCTACTTTAGAGTATTAAAAACTAGAATTTGAGTGCTACATTTGAACATGGCAAGTAGATTAGTGTAAATGTTGTACTTATGTGCAAAGCTAATAGCTAAAATTAGCTTCTTTTCGGTTTATCGTAAAGTTTATATCATAAATGAAGATAATGTCCCAGGGGATAGGGCGGCTCTAGTTACCTGCAATCATCCTAATGGTTTTGTGGAACCCTTAGTTATAGGAGGATATATTCCACACAGCTTGTATTTTTTAGTGCGAGGTAGTGCTTTCGAAAATAAAATTGCTAGATATCTTCTGAATGCTATTCATTGTATTCCAATCTTTAGATTCCGAGATGGCTTTGCTATGATGCGGAAGAATAATAAATCGATGAGTGCTTCTGTAAACATTCTATCTGAAAAGAATCCATTAATAGTTTTTGCAGAAGGAAGTACTCAGCAAGTTAGATATGTAAGGCCTATCCAAAAAGGTGCTATAAGGTTGGCGTTTGATACACTCACGAATGCTCCTGAATCTGACCCTTGCATCATTCCATCAGTTATACATTTTTCTAACCCACAATTTTATAGATCGGAGGTGGTCATGGAGTATGGTGAACCTATTAATGTGGCTGACTATAGAGAACTGTATAAAACCCATAAAGCGAAAGCGATAAAAAGTTTGCTAGATGATACTAACAAAGCGATGCAAGTTTTAAGTATCAGCGTAGCTCCTGCAATCGATACAAAAGATGCAGATACAGTATTCGAAATAGCTAGATCAACAGTTAGAGACAAAAATATTTTTCCAATAATTGAAAAAGTTAGTACTTCTCCAAATAGAGATGCAGAGCGAATAGCAGGTAATAATTTTAGTGAACTAAACGAGACTGATAGAAACGAGATAATAGGAGATATAAATAAACTTAAGACTGAACTAGATCAGGCGGGTATTAATTATGAACAATTAACAGGTAGGACTAAATCTACTCTATTTAATATTGTTTTTTTGGTTCTTGGGTTTTTGCCGTTTATCATAGGTCGTGTTTTAAATATTATCCCGATTAAGATTGGTCAAGCATTCTCTAAAAGTAAGGTTAAGAAGGATGAGTTTAAGGCCGTTATGAAACTGATGCCTTTTCTGATATTTTATCCAATCTATTTACTTTTTTTAGGATTGATTTTTGGAATAGGAGGTTGGCTGAGTGGGCTTGGTGTTTTATTAGTTCCTGTTTTAGGGTGGTTTTCTTTTGTTTACGAGGGGCAGTTTAAGGAGTTTATTGCTAATAGGAAGTTTAATGCTTTAAGCCAAGATGCTCAACAGAAGCTATCAACGATATATCAAAATATCCTCCCAAAACTCCTAAACAATAGAGCTTAACCCTATATATCCATAGAAACATGGATATTTATATAGTGAGTCTCTTTTTTTTCGTTTCTTAATTCTAGTGAAAAGATTTGCAATTATAGGCGCGGCAGGATACGTAGCTCCCAGACACATGGAAGCTATTAAGGTGACAGGTAATGAGTTGGTCGCGGCTTATGATAAGTTTGATTCGGTGGGAGTGATGGATAGATATTTTCCGTATGCGGATTTTTTTATTGAGTTTGAGCGATTTGATAGACACTTAGAAAAACTTAAGCGCGAAGGGAAGGGGATAGACTACTTGGTCATTTGTTCTCCTAATTACCTCCACGATGCGCATTGTCGTTATGGGCTAAAGTTAGGTGCAGATGTAATCTGTGAAAAACCTGTTGTGCTTAATGCAAGAAATTTAGATGGACTACAGCTAGTAGAAACTCAAACTAATAAAAATATTAACTGCATCCTGCAGCTACGTCTACATCCAAAGATAGTAGAGTTAAAAAAACAAGTCGACGCCGCATCTGCTGGGCACTATAACATAGATTTAAAATATGTAACTCATAGAGGTAACTGGTATAATATCAGTTGGAAAGGAGACGATAGTAAGTCAGGGGGGATAGAAACTAATATTGGAATTCATCTCTTCGATATGTTGATCTATTTGTTTGGTAAACCAACTGAAGTTTCTGCTTCGAATAAGCAAAACAAATCAGCTAAAGGAAGCTTAAAATTTAAGAATGCATCAGTAGATTGGTTCTTGTCAATTGACGCAAATGATTTACCTGAAGGCAATGGCTCTAGTTCTTTTCATAGATCAATTGTGATAAATGATGAGCTGCTAGATTTCACTTCTGGATTTGATCAACTCCATATCCAAAGTTATGAGGCTATTTTGGCTGGAAATGGATTTAGGCTTGCAAATGCTCGAGAATCTATTGAGCTAGTAAATCAAATAAGGAAGTAAATTACTTGTAGTAGTTCTTCGTAAAACCCTTGGCTTCTTTTTTTCCCGTAGCAACTTGTAACAAACCATTTATAGTACCTAATCCGTAAGCAAATACTTGTATAAACAAAGTGATGATAGACAGTAAACCTATGTAGATGCTTTTGTAAGTAAGCGATGATTGGATAAAGGTTAATAGAGCAATGATGAAAGCACCTATTAAGGAAACTTTCAGAAGAAGAAAACCAATACTAGAAAGCAAAGCAAAAAAGCATAGTGACACAAC
>CALFUQ010000166.1 GCA_937929885.1 uncultured Saprospiraceae bacterium | reverse complement strand
ATTTGTTGATATGTATGAGGTGGAAGATATGCCAATACCTAAGAATTGGCTACCTGAGTATCCTTACAAAGATGCAATTGGATGTGGTCAAACACTGCGCGATGAAGCACTAGCGCCATTTCCTAGAACTACTTATGCAATCCAAAAACATATCCAAGAGTATTATGCAATCATTACTCATCTAGACGAGCAGATTGGATTGATTATAAAAGGACTCGAAGATGCAGGAGAACTAGATAATACCTATATCATATTCACCGCAGATCATGGACTATCTGTAGGTAAACATGGATTAGTAGGCAAGCAAAATATGTATGATCATAGTATGAGAGTGCCGTTGTTTATTGTGGGACCCTCTTTGCCTCAAGGTCAGACTAATAGCAATGAAGTCTATTTACAGGATGTAATGGCTACTGCTTTGGATATCGCAGATGTTACTAAGCCAGCTTATGTAGAATTTAATAGTCTTCTTCCACAGATAAATAACCCAGCCCTAGATGGTAATTACGATAAGATCTATGGATGCTACACCGATACTCAACGTATGATCCAAGAAGATGAATTTAAATTGATTGCGTATCCTAATGCAGGAAAACTCAGGCTCTTTAATCTTTATAGTGATCCCGAAGAGATGAAAGATTTATCAAATGATGGTGATCATAAAGCCAAGGTAAATGAATTATTTAGTGAACTTCAATCATTGCAATTAGCAATGGGAGATACTTTGATTTTGGAGAGAAGTAATTATGGAGATTAATATTGAGCACTAAATGATTAAGGTTAAAATATGTTGTATTAAAAGTATAGTAGAAGCAAGATTAGCAATTGAGATTGGTGCAACAGCAGTTGGATTAGTTGCTAAGATGCCAAGTGGCCCAGGAATTATTGATGATACTTTAATAAGACAGATTGCAAATGCCATTCCCCCTCCAATCTCTTCTTTTCTGCTTACGAGCGAAATAAGTGCAAAAAGTATTATAGATCATAGCAATCGAACGAATACAAGTACCATTCAAATAGTAGATAGATTACAAACTGGTTCTTATGAAGATATTAGAACTGCTCTACCTGATACTGAGTTAGTACAAGTTATACACGTAATAGGTAAGGAATCAATTGATGAGGCAATAGCTGTATCGCCATATGTAGATTACATTTTATTAGATAGCGGTAATCCTAATCTAGAGATCAAAAAACTAGGAGGTACAGGAAAAGTGCATAATTGGGAAATCAGCACTACTATAAGAAAAGAGGTTGAAGTTCCGATTTACTTAGCTGGTGGACTGAATAGTGAGAATGTTGGTGAGGCAATAGATGTAGTGAAACCTTATGGCGTAGATGTGTGTAGCGGAGTACGTGCAAATGGTAAGCTGAGCAAAGAAAAGTTAGAAGGGTTTTTTCAGGCAATCAAGCAAGCTGGAGATAATGCTACTAGTTAATACTCATTTGACTTTCAAAAATGGATGCCACCGCAGCGTCATAGACCTCAAAAGTCTTAGCCTTCTTAATCTTTTTAACAACTTTTTGCGGATTAGGAAACGTACTAGCAAAGTATTCCCAAAAGCTCAGCATCTTCTTAATTACTGCTTTTTCTCCAGTTAGCTTTTGTTCAAAAGATGAAAACAAAGTATCATGATATTTACTAAAGACTTCGATTCTATCATCTGGGTATTCGTGAGATCCACCTTTAATCATGCTGGGTAAAAAAGGATCTGCGATCAGTCCTCGCCCAAGCATCCAGTGATCGATAGTTGGGAATCGCTCTGCCATCTTTTTAAAAACTTCTACAGAAGTAATATCTCCATTAAAATACAACTTGAGATCAGTGCTGTTGATGCATTGCTGAAAGCCATCTAGATCAACACCTCCTTTGTAGAGTTGCTTCCCGATCCGAGCGTGGATGCCAACACTCTTGATTGGATATTTTTCAAGGATAGGGAAAGCCCCTAGTATCTCCTCACAATGGTCATAGCCCAGCCTCATTTTCATGGATACGATAATATCAGTTTCGCTGTGCACTAGATCAAGGATGCGATCTATCTTAGCAGGATCAGCTATTAAACCTGAGCCCATACCTTTATTAGTAACCATCGGGTAGGGGCAACCTAGATTCCAGTTAAGCTCCTTGTAGCCAAGAGATAAAACATATTTTGCAGCGTAAATAAATTCATCCGCTCTGCAGGTCATCACTTGTGGGATGATGTTGGGTCTCGGATTGTTCTTAGGTTGTAAGTCTCGCTGGTAGATAGACTTTATCTCCATCTTGCCATTAAACCTTATGTAAGGTGCATAAAACACATCTATTCCATCGAAAAACTGCTGGAAACTATTCCGAAATCTAAAGTCTGTAAAACCTTGAAGAGGAGAAGAGATTAGTGTGTGTTGCAACAAGTTATATCGCGAATGTTTTATAATTAGTTTGGATACTTAAAGTTAAAGTAATTGTAAACACAGTAGTTGTTCGAAGGGCGCTAAAAATATCAATTGAATAATAATATTTTGATAGTACTTTTTAGCATATTAAGGTTATAAACTATAACCAATATATTTTGCTATAATTATGAATTTGAAAGAGACTTTGCTTTCAATACTTAACTTAGGGATTAATCGTGATACAGAACCGTATCCAGCCTTCTTAATTTTTGCCTTGAACTGTTTTGCGCTTTTTGGATTGGCGTGTTGCATTTTCTCTGTGATTATTATGCCTTCCAAAAACATGCAATTCTACATAGTTATTGTAGGTGTCATGATTGCTTTTGGTAGTATAATAATCTTCAATGCTTTCGAGAGGTATGGGCTAGCTAAATTTTCAATATTTGGATTCTACCCATTGGTACAATTTATCAATTTATTAGACTTAGATGATATTGACTCAGGTGTGATTTTAACCTTAGTGCCGTTTGTGTTTGTTACTCCATTTGTGATACAAAGCAAATTGTGGAAATTATTGACTTTTATTTACTTATCATTTATTATAATTTTTCCATGCAGGCACATGCTGAAAGAACTTCAATTGCCAATGGTTTTCAATGTTGTAATAACACTTGGAGGTATGGTAATGGGGTTTTATTTGATCTTAAGTCATTTTAAAAAAAGTGCAGAGAAGTATCAGGAACAAAATGTAAAACTGAAATTTCAGAATAGTAGACTAGAAACTTTAATAGATCAAAATAAGCTTAAAACGGAATTGTTAGGGATACTATCACATGATCTGAAAGGACCTGCAAACTCATTCAATGAGTTATCTAAAAAAGTTGCTTTTTTAATTAAGCATGAAAGATTTGAGGACCTTCAAAAATTTGGAGATTATTTTGAATCAGCAGGTGACAAAATATTTCATGATATAAATAGATTGCTTAATTGGACTATTTCTCAGAAAGAATATATCTCCGTTGATTCACGTAATGTTTTCCCTTTTAGATTGATTAATAGTATCAAGAAGAAATTTGCACTGCAAAATTCATATGGAATTTTCGAATTAAATAACAGTATACCCCAAAATTTATTCATTAAGTCAGATGCTCAGATTTTTGAAATTATTTTACAAAATCTATTATCTAATGCTGTGAAAAATTCCATTGGTAATGAAAATATCAATGTGCATGCTGAGTATACTAATGACAATTTCGTACTAAGCATTAATAACAATGAGTCGATAGATATGAAATTAGTGGAGCTAGCAAAAGTAGGTAAATATCAAAAGCCAAAGAATGGTACAGGGCTAGGTTTAGGAATTTGTTTTTCTCTCGTCAAACTTTTAGATGGGGAACTAGTATATGAAACGGATGAGAATATAGGTACTACAGTAAAGATTATCCTTCCTCTTAAAAAGCCCAAAGAATCTGAGAACATTTTTGTGCATGTAGCATAACGATTATTCCTAAAGCCTAAGAAATTTTCGCTGCTTCTAGATCTGCAAGATAACTTCTACTAGCTAACACAAAAAAGATTAAAGAAATCACTCCTGCTATAAAGGATGTTAAGAAAGCATAGCGCAAACTCAAATCTCCATAAGTCGGTATCAAAAGATCACTTACATATCCGATTACTAATGGACCTAACCCTAAACCAATAAGATTAAGTACAAAGAACAAGATCGCAGATGTAAAAGCTCTCATCTTGGCATTTACTAAACTGTGGCAAACAGCAATCGCTGGTCCTAGATAAAACGCGGTAAGCATAGAAGTAAACAATGTTACCCAAAGCGCTATTTGAGGATTACTGGAAAACATAAGAAATGCAGATGGAATATTATTTACTAATCCAGCTATGATTGGCACCCAGATATACCATCTCATATCTTTAAGTCTTAGTCTATCACCTAAATAGCCCCCAGCGAATGTGCCAATAGCTCCACCTATTCCTAATGTAATCCCGAGTACTATACCAGCATGTGCTATATCAATACCATGAACCCTTTGCATGAATGAAGGCAAAAAATTACCCACTCCATATGTAATGAATGTATGAAAGCCACAACCTAGGGATATATAAATAAAAGTCTTCTTACGAAGTAAAGTCCTTAACACCTCTCCTAAAGAAGGTGTCTCGTCTTCTAAGACTACCTTATCACTTTGTCCTTTAATAGGTTCTTTAACTGTAAAAAATAGTAACAGAGAAAATAAGACTCCAGGCACTCCTAGGGAATAAAAGGCAATGCGCCAACCATATAGCTTTGCAATTATACCACCGACAATAAACCCTAATCCTATTCCAAAATAAATACCCATGGAGTAAATAGAAAGTGCCGTTGCTCTCTTCTCTGGTGGGAAGTAGTCTGAGATTATAGAGTGCGAAGGTGGGCTACCTCCAGCTTCTCCTATTCCTACGCCTATTCTCGTTAAGAATAACTGCATAAAATTTGAAGCAGTACCTGATAAGGCAGTCATCGCTGACCATATAGCTAAACTTGCTGTTACTACATTTTTTCTGTTATTTAGATCGGCAAACCTTGCTATAGGAATTCCTAGAATAGTATAGAGAGCCGCGAAAGCTAATCCAGTTAACAGACCTAGCTGAGTGTCACTTAGATCTAGCTCTGCTTTGATAGGTTCCTGAAGGATTACTAAGATCTGTCGATCGATAAAATTAAAAGTATAGACTATAGTAAGAATGGCGAGGACGTACCATTTATACCGAGGACCGACTTGATTTTTCATGCTAACTAAATATAGCAAAACTAAATAGTGATCATGATACTAGAAAAATTAATTTCTAATATTTCCGTATTGCTAAGAGGAATATATATAAACCTAATCACAAATATATTGAACCGCTTATCACCATAATAGGCTGATTAGCTTAATTTAGTATGAACAGTAGTTAAATTTATTGTCGATACCCAAAAATACAACTGAATACCTCACTGTTTGAAAGCCATTATTGTTGAAAATAACTTGTCTGATTCTTGGCATTATGAAATGACCTTGGAAACACTTGGCGTGCAAGTACAAGGAGTTTATAGGTCTTGGAAAGCTGCTTTATCAAAAATAAAGAAGGATTTACCAGACTTTATGATTGTTGATCTTCATCTTGATAACAGCGAAAAAGGATTAGACTTCATCGAGGAAATGAAAAATATGTTTGTGCCTGCAATTGTATGCAGTGGATATTCAGATCAAGTCAATATTGATTCTGCATTAAATGCTGGAGTAATAGCTGTTATATCAAAACCAATAGATCAGCCAACCCTTATCTTCCAAATCAAAAAATTAATTAAGGAATTAGAAGCTAAGAAAGGAAACTATTTGGTTGTAAGAGAGAAAAATAGTCTTGTTAGAATTCCAATAGAAAATATTTTCAGAATAGAAATAGAAGGAAACTATTCGTCTATTTTTATCGAATCAAATAAGCGGTATGTTTTAAAAGCATCACTTAAAAAAGTGTTTGAGCAACTTGATTCAGACAATTTTATTAGATGCCATCGATCAACTATTATTAATGCTAAACATATTAAATCACTTGATCCTCAAGCAAACAAAATTACTTTTACTAACGGTGAGGAATCTTATATAAGTAGAAGGTACAGAGCATCAATTTTACAAAAATTTACACCTTAGGTATCATTATGTAAATGGATGTACCCTTGCTAATTTCTGATTCTATGCGCAATCCGATATTAGATTTTTCGGCTAAGTCCTTTGAGATTAATAATCCTATACCTGACCCTTTACCTTCATTTCTTATTCTTTGGTTTGATATATTTGGATCACTTTGAGATTTCTGTAATATACCGATGCCGTTATCCTTTATTTCTAATTCTAATTTCTTTTCGTCTTCAAAGCTCTTGCTGAATATTATGGAACCGCCATGGAATGAAAATTTTATAGCATTTGTTATAAAGTTCCTTAGTATAAGTTGTAGTAGTACGAGATCTACAAAAACTTCATCATGCTCATTTAATAATAACTGTGTTTCAATTTTCTTTTCTTTTAATTGGTGAATGTAGATGTTTAGAGTATTATTTATTTCATGAAGTAGCGGCACTTGTTTAGGGGTAAGTGTTAATTCATCGTTTTCATTTAAGGCCCAAAGAAGTATGTTATTCAAGTTGTCATTTAGAGAATTGATCCTGCTTTTTGTTTGAACGGCAAGTATATCAAGTTCATCCATCCTGTTATGTTTGCTCAAAAACTTAATCTTTTCTGTGAGATTTGTAAGGCTTGATATTGGTTGTCGCAAATCATGCGCAAGAATTGTGAATATTTTGTTTTTTGTTTTATTTGATTCTCTTAGCTCTTGTGTTCTTGTTTTAATAGTCTCTTCTAGTTTTAAGTTTCGTTCTAATATGTTTTTATTATACTTCTGTATAGCGATCCATGCTAAGTATAAAAAAGTAAGAACACATAAAAAGTAGAATGTCCACGTTCTGGTGAATGGTTGTATAACTTTCAAATCTATAACAAGGATATTAGATGTTATAGATGGTTTGTTAAGATCAGATATAATTTCTAGTTTATAATTACCATAAGGCAATCTGTTTAACCTTAAGTTATTAGAAGATTGTGTTTCCCACTTATCTGCTAGGCTAGGAATTCTGTAACTGTATTGAGTTTTATCACTATCAAATAAGTAATTGGTAGATAAATTTAGTTGGATCGATACATCTTGTTGTTCTATATTAATGGAATTCGTTGTTAAAGTTTTAGTAAATATGTTTTCTATATGCCCATCATCTTTAGTTTTAATTGCATCAATTATTCTGACTTTAATTTTGTTTTCAACTGAAGAGGTAGATATAGAGTCAGGATTGAAATAGTTGTAACCGTTCAATCCACCAAAATATATTTGATTATTTTTTTCATCTAAAAAGTAACTGTGTTTATTAAATTCGGGATTACTTAATCCGTCTTGCGTTGTGAATACATAATTCTTTTCTGTTTTCTTATCAAAGCAATTAAGGTTGCGATTTGTGGAGATCCACAGTCTCTCTGAGTTATCTTCGATTATGGCATGAACATCATTATTTGATAAGCCATTCTCGGTGTTAAAGACTTTAATAGAATCAGTTTCAATATTCCATTTAACTAAGCCTCCTCGTCGTGTGCCTAGCCAAATCAAATCGTGGTTGATTTTGTCTTGATGAATAAACTGTATTGTAAATTGCTGAGAGTTTGTAAAAATTTCTTCTAATATGGATCTATCTTCTTTTTCTATGTATCTAATAACACCAGCTGAGCTTGCTATCCAAATCTCACCGGATTTTTCTATCAGGTGATTTGCTTCTATGGGTTTTGTACTATACAAATTCAATTCTACATTTTTTAAAATTTGATCATCATCATCCAAAAAGTACAATCCATCATCTGTACATACATACATTATTGAGCTTGTGGAAGACCTTAGAATAGAAGATGTACCACTTTGTGTTGTAGGTATAAAATCAAAGTATTCAACTTTCCTGTTTTCAAAATCTATTTTTCTTATTTTTCCAGGAATATAGCCGCTTGACCATAAATGATTTTCATTTAGTGGATCTTGGTAATGAAGAAAAGCCATATATCCAAGATCATGGCTATTTAGAAAAGTAAAATTATTTTTATTAGATCTGCTGGCAATTACTTCATGATCAAATATCTTATGAGCTATTATATTGTCGTTTATAAAAAAACCTCTAACAGAATTTTGTGTAGCTTCATAGTAGCCTATCTTTTTAAACAGTTCTTTTTTACTACTTAGTACAAATACGCCAAGGTTGGTCGCAGCATAACAAAGACCAGTTTCAGCTACTTGAAAATCATTCACATTTTTTGATCCTATAAATTCTATTATCTCATATCCACCATCTTGATTAATGATATGAAGTTTGCCATCTATTAATAAAAGTTCATCATTGATAAATTGAATCTTTGAATACTGCAATTCTTCTCTTAGGAACAGTTTTTTATCCAAAGTAGTTAAGTCAATAAAACTTGTGTCTTTGAACTTAGATATTAGGATTTTATCTTCGCTTTCTTCAAGTAGACATAATGTGCCCGACTCTGTAGGTAAGAAAGCAGCTTTTTCTGAAAGGCTATTACTGTTTATTTGAAATAACAATTCCCCATTCGAATTCTTGATGGTTAAAATGTCACTACTGAATTCAACAATTTCTCCTTGATCGGTAATCGTCAATACATTCTGAGCATTTCTTATTTCAGTATATAAGAATAATTTGTTATTAAAAGCATAGACTTTGTTGCTTGCAGTTACAAAGAAAATCTTTTCTGGATATGCATAATATTTAATAATGTCCTCATTATCTAATATGTCACTATTGATGTATTCTCTTAAGGAAGAGACAGAGTCGTTATGTGGGTTTATAACAGAAATGTTGCAATTCTCGATTGAGACATTCCAAGCCCTATCGGTATCAATGGATATAGACTTACCTTTAATTATCCAAATAAAACCAGCACTATCTTTAAAGAGATCTAATAAACTGTTCTCTATACTGTTTAAATCTTTTGATGGAAGAACTTTTATGGAATAACCTGTATACTTCTGAACATCTTGAAACGAACTTATCCATAGGTTTCCAAGATTATCTTCGACAATATTTGTGCAAAGCTGACTTGTAAGTCCATCCTCAGATCCTATATGTCCTACATGGCTAATGGATTGGGCAATAATAATTGAAGGGGAAATAAAAAGGTAAAATGAAAAGCCTAAGATTGTATATTTCCAGTTTATCATGAAGTTGGATAGCAAGCTACTGCAAATGAACTTAAGGTGCCAAAGAATTACAAATTAAATAGGAATACTTTACATTAAATCATCTTACACACTATAAGATCATTAATAAGCTATTATCACAAAATTTTTAATCAGAATATTTTAAGCAACCTTAGTCGAGAATGAAAAAGATTCAATAAGATTACACATTCAAGATATTACATTTGATAAAAACAAAAGAGGCAGCATATCACTATGCCACCTCTTTTTCTCAATTGTAAATAACCAATATTCTTAATTTTGAATAATCTCTATTTATGTTCTCTTAGTTTAAGATGATCATCTTCTTAGTTGCTGTAAATTCTCCACTTTCTAATTGGTAGTATAAAATACCAGCTGCTGCTCCTAACTCTGATTTAGTGAATCTTACTGTGTTAAGACCTTTGTTAAATTGATCCTTAACAGTAGTTACTACTTTACCTGTAACATCGATTACAGATATTGTTGCCTGTCCACTAGTCGGTAGTACAAACGATACATCAGTGTAAGCTCTAAATGGGTTAGGCTCATTTTGATATAGATTGTACTCTGCTGCTGCTATTGTATTTTCACCATTTGTGAAAGTAAGCTCTATGTCATTGTTAGCTAATTCAGCACCTACATAAGCTTCTGCCGTTGTAATTCTGCTGTTTATACTAATCGTTTCACTTAATTGTAATGCTGTAGATGCATTGAAGTTTAATGTAAATAATACACCACTTGCAGTTACACCTTCAGTATCATTCCAACTCATAGTCAATACTCCTTCTCTTACGCCTAAGTTAGCGTCAGTTACTTCCAATGCTACTCCTTCAACACTCTTAAGTGTTAATCCAGGGTGATTCATTGTTAACTGGTAACCGAATACTTCACTGAAGTTATCTGCAGTAACATCTACACTTACTAAATCACCAGCATTTACTGCTGCATCTGTGATATTTAAGTTCAATGTACCGTTGCTTCTTACCTCAGCACTCATTAAGCTATTTGCTTGTGCATTTGCATTTACATCTCCAATCTTAACTCCTACAAAGTCTTCAGTCATCATGCTATTAGATAATGCTGCGATATCTATAAACTCTGTAAAAGGCCATGGTGATGTACTAGTCGCAAATGACTGAGCTGCATCAACAAATCTCCAACTATCGTTAGCAGGTAACTCACTTGTTACTCCTAAGATCAATTGTCTTAATTGTACAAGGTCAGCTCCACTTACTTTCTGATCTGAGTTGATATCTGCTGCAATCACTTTATAAGGACTGTCTAATGTTGCTAATCCTAGGATATGCTTCTGAATCAATACTAAGTCAAGAGTAGATACTCCATTCATGTAATCATCATTACGCTCTGCGCTAATTTCATAGTCATATGTAAGTGGTGTACCACCAAATGCATAGTGACCATCATTCTGAGTTTTTCTCATTGCTGGGAACTCAGGGTGAACGCTATTCAACATAACGTCTGCTTCAGCTACATCATCTCCGTACTCAGTTGCGATGTTACCTGCAATCATTGCACTACTTCCAATTTCTCCACAGTGACCGTTATCGTCAACTCTGATTGTTACGAAACAGTAGTCAGCATTACCTGCTGCATCCCATAACCATACTTTCATTTCTATATCCGCACCTGTAACATCATCACAAGTGAAAGTCATATTTGTAACTGCCTCCGTTCCTGAGAAAGAAGCTATAAGATCACCAGGGCAATTATCTGATCCTTCCTTAAGGTAATCACTAGCCCATATCTCTACACTAGGATCATCTCCAGCCATTACTGCTGTTGATAAGCTTTGGTAGCATATTGGTGTTGGTGCTTTTGTATCTACAAGATCTATAGTACATGTAGTAGAGCTTGAGTTTCCACAACCATCAGCAGCTACATAAGTAACTGTGTATTCACCATCAGTTAAGTTAGACATTGCTCCCGTAGCACCAGCTCCTGTCTTAACAGTTCTTCCTGCTGCATCAGTTAATGTCCATGAGTAAGTTATTGTTGATGATGGGCAACCTGCACCATCTGTTGCTGAAGCAGAGAATGTAATATCTGCAGTACAATCTGCTCCTAAAGTTGCAGGATCAATTGTACATGTTACAGTTGGAGCTTCAGTATCAACAACCTTAATTACTTGATCAAATGTATAGTATCCATCAACATCTACTTGACCATCAGCATATCTGAAGAAATATCTGTTACAATCTTCTTCACACCAGTTTGCACATGGTTCGAATACGTCTCTATCAGTATCGTTTTCATCATCGAAGTTCTCACTTCCATCATTTGCTTCCCAAGTACACCAGTCAACAACTGTCCATCTCTTGATGATCTTGTAACATGCATTTGCATCAAACTCGATTATCTCTTCTTTCACAGAAACACCAACTAGTCCACAAGACGCATCTGTCCATGTAGGCTCACATATTGGCTGATCATCTCCACAGTTAAGATTTCCTAAGCTTACTTCTTCTGTACCATTTTCTATACACTCACCTTCTGTAGCAGAACCAGCTCTTGTATCAAGCTCTTTTCTAACAGCTGTGTATGTGTTATCATCATAATGGAAAGGCCATCTGATTGATGTAGGATCAAATGCTCCATCAGCAGTAATATTAATTGTCTGCTTACATAATGCACCTGTACCTTCAAGGGCATAGTAAGTAATTACTTTACCAACTCCACATGAGTTAATACTTACTTGCTCATCTACTAAAGTAAGAGCTGTGTTAGTACACTCAGATCCTGCTCCTCCTGGCTTATTATAATCAGCTGGATTTCCAGAATAAGTAAGACATGTCAAATCAACAACAACATCTTCACATGTAGCAGTCAATTTGTTCTGTACTGTTACTCTAACCATACAATCGTTATGGTTTCCTGCAGCATCATATACTCTTAATACTACTATGTTTTCATTTCCTACATCAGAACAACAGAACTTAACATGGTCTCCCATGATACCTACTAATTCTGTAGTAGTTTCTTCAGTTCCAAATTTGTCTACTACTGTTGTAGTTTCTATTTCATCTGTAAATGGATCACAACTAACTGGAGTAACATTCCAATCTTCCATTCTTACAACTTTCATTCCTGTAACTGGTCCACAACCAGCATCGTGACTACCTGCATTAAAGTCTGCAGCATAAATCTTTGCTAATCCACCATCACCTGCATTATCATCAGTAACACTTACTACTAACTCGTCCTCACAAACTGGTACTGGCTTAACGTTATCAACTACAACATAATCTTTTGTAATTGCTTTTGTCTTGTTACCACATTCATCAACTGCTACATAACTAACAGTATATGTTCCTACTCCTACAGCAGATGGATCAATCCATATACCTGTAGCTTTATCTGTAACTTCTATCTCTACTCTATAATCACTACACTCATCACTAAAGAAGGCAGAACCATCTGCTTCAATAGCTGCACTACAAACCCAAGGCTCAGTACTTACTGTCTCAGCAGCTAAGTCATCTTCATCAGCTAATATTACTGGAGCTTTTGTATCCTTAACTTCAATTACTTGTGTAAACTCTTTTCTCTTACCGTTACACCAGTCAATTAATGTCCATTGTCTTAAGAATTTTCTTCCACTTCCACAAGCAGGAAATTCTCCTACGTCTTCTACTGTGTATAGTGTTGTATTACAAGAATACGCAGCTAATTCGTCTAAAGTATATGGAGTATAAGGAACTGTCACTGGTGGTCTTGTTACAGCATGAAGGTCTTTCTCTGTACATGTACCTTTTGCTACGTCAACTCCTGGTATCGGTGTAATTATTTCAAATACATCACCAACTTTTGCTTTACTTCCTGTGTAAGCATCTAATACCGGCTGAATATCTGCACAATCACATACCACAACTTCTTTAGTCTCTTTTTTAAGTACATCTAATAATACCCAAACACCGTCTACATCTACTGGCTGATCTTCAAGTATCTCAGTTACAACTTTATAATGTACTGTTATCGGCTCTGAACAAGGAGTGTCTGTACTAGGCTCATGATGATTAAGTATCATTGGTTGACCTGTTAAACTTAGATCATCTGGATCTTGGTCACAGTTCAAACTAACTGAAGCAGCTGGTAAAGTCAATACACCTGGCACACCTGAAATTCCAGAACCAGTTAATGTATTATCAAAAAGATTTAAACCTTCTTCACCTGTTGTAGCGTCAATAGCAAATATACTAATCGGTTCAACTTTAAATGCTTGAGTTCCAAGATCTACTAATACATCTTGTCCATGCATGTTAACTATTGCAGAAAACTTCACAACTTGAGTTACACCACTACACTGATCTCCGTGCTCTGTAACATTTGAGAATACCTGAGAAGGATTAGCAAAACAACTACCTGCTAATTCTTTTTCTATATCTGCTGCATCAGGAATAGCTCCTGGACACCATGTTATACACTCTATACATTCTGGAGCAGTAACTTTTACAGTACATACTACATCAATAGGTGCAGCATTAGCTATAGAAACTGTTACTTCACCAGGAACACTGTCATCTATGATACAAGTCTCTGTACACCAACCATCATCAGCATTACCTGGTATACCATCATTACCATCATCACAAGCAAATTTAGCGCTACCATCTCCTGTAACTGTCAATACTTGACAAGCATCAGCAGTCGCAATAGAAGCAGTTGCAGAAGTCTCACCTGCCTTGATAGTAACTTTTACTTCTTGATGAATAGGAGCTACGTATGGACAATCCAAATCTAGTGACTGAATCACATTCAATTCGAAAGTCGCTGTTCCCCAACAAGAATTTGTTGGATTACCAGCAGCATCTAATGATGATATTTTATAGCTAAGCGTCTGACCACCAAATCGGCCAAAATCTATAACTATCATACCATCAGCATCTGTACGATAAAAACTAGAACCACCACCTGCACCATCAGCTGCGCCCATATAGGTAACACCGCCAACTTCAAGCATATAATCACCTGCTGCTGGTTGTTCTAAGAACGCGTCTGGAAAAATTTCACCACAATATGCTGTGTTTGAAATATTTGCGAGCGAAATTTGAACATTGTCATTACAAACAAGCGTAGGTACGTCTTGCCCATAACTAACAAAAGGCATAGCAAGCACCGCAACTAACAGGAGCCAACTAAACCGAAATACTGTAAAAAAATCCTTTTTCATGAGATTGAGTTTTGGTTATTTAAATTTTTGGTTAATGAAATGTATCTCATATTAAAATAATTCATATACGATGTTTTCACATACATACATGTAAGAATAAGACCAAGACATTACGCCTCAATCAAACAACAACTATTTAATAATTAATAAAAAGAAGGGGACTACTGATGGAAAGGATAAAGTGATTTCGTAATTGTTGGTTATTTCAATCGAGTAATCGTCCAAACTTATATTTTCTTGTCTTTTGTGTGTTTACCATTCTTTAATAGTATCCACTGGTACATTCGGTACCACACGCAAATATACTGTTTCGAGTTTAGCTACGATAACGTACGTGCGGTAATTTTTATATAATGAATAATTCTATACGTATGATTCTTATTATAAATCACTTATATCGAATATTCTTTATGTCAACTTCGTCTTTGACATCGTAAATATATACTTATTTATATATTATTTAAGTCAATGTGACATTATTAATGAGCTTTATAAAGGCTTATTATTGGGTCACAGGTATCACTTCAGACTTTACTGGTGATATATTGAATTTTAAAGTAAACTCGTGGCCTCCGTTATTATAATTTTGGAAGCTACGCATTGATATATTATAAGTATATAAAAATTCGAAGGTTTGTAATTTAGTACCGATTAGGAAGCCAAACTTTTCGTCACCCCCTAAAGTATAAGATACTCCACCAGTAAGTCTCTCCTCAAGGAACTGTGCCTTCAGATTAAGATCAGCGTGGAAAGGGACTAACATTAGTTGCTTAATATAAACTGAAGGCTCGATAGTAACATCATAACCATCAAGTGGCATTCTGTATCCCAGATTAGCTATAAATCCAAATTCTCGGCCACCAGACCCATCTGCACCATCGCTTAATCTAGAACTCACCAATGTAGGCAATGTAAGACCGTAGATGATTTTATTATCATATAACCCATAAGCTCCAAATGAAATATCAAAAAACTGAGATCCATCTAATCTTCCTATGATCTGTACATCATTTTCATCTACAAGGATATTATCAAAATTAGACCCTGATAATCTATGTTGGATATATTCTGCAGATAGACCAAATGAAATTTTATTGTTGTCACTCTCTATACCGTAGGCTACGGATACTTGTCCTTTAGTCGTCTCTAGTGCTGCAAACTTATCTGTCATTAGTAGAGCACCTATCCCTATCCTATTACCAACTGGACCATTATAACTAAAAGTCACTGTCCTTGGCGAACCTGGAAAAGTAGCCCAACTATTTCTATAATTAACTAGTAGCTCCTGATGATCTTCAAATCCTGATGCTCCTGGATTAACTAATACAGGATTAAGAAAATGATGTGAGTATATAGATCTCTCCCCTATTAATCTCGGTCCCTGTGCTAGCAAAATACTAGAAGTGAATACTAAGGCAACTAGAAGGAAGAATATTTTATTTGTCTGTGTCATTTTACGTCTGGTTTGGGCTATCCTTAAAAATCGTCTCTTAATAATGTGACTGTTCCTCTATATACTTGCCTTGGCTGGCCAGCAGCATCTACTTTTAATACCCACATATATCCTCCTTCGGGTAACTTAACTCCACTCTCATCTGTACCTTCCCAAGTATTATCATAATTAGTAGCTCCGAATACCTCTTGTCCCCACCTATCATAGATGCCAAGTTCATTAGGCTGATTTACTGTGCTACCTCCCATTAAACAACCAATTACGAACTGATCATTTACACCATCTCCATATGGAGAGATAACATTCCTAGCTCTATCACATCCTAACCCTGCAGTACATTCTTCAATCGTATACTCTTGTAATATCTCGCAACCGTTAGAATCTGAAATAACAATCATCACTGTACCTACTCCTAAGTCTGTTACCGAATTACCAGATGCATTACCGCTACTTGGGTCTAACTCGTAAGGACCAGTCCCACCAGAAATATCTAAGGTGATAGTCCCAGTCGATGCCCCAGCATCAGAACATTCTACTGATGATGCGGTAGCTGCTATCATAGTAGGATCTGATATTACTATAGTCTTCTCGTCAGCATTACCACAGCTGTCGTCTACACTAATCACGTAGCTCCCTGGTGATAATCCAGTTATCGGTAATTCTACAACATCTCCATCGAGATATACTCTACTACCTCCACATCCTCCAATGATCTCTCCTGAGATTATACCATCTAATTCTCCCATACAGGATACATTTCCTCCTTGCTCTGCGATTATATTGTCCGCGAATATGGCATTCCAATCTACACTATAAGATTGTACTACTTCACAATCTGGCCCACCTGTAATAGTGACAGTGTAAGTGCCTGGCGCTAACCCACTTATGTCTTTACTCATTGCATCATTGCTCCAAGCATAAGTTAAAGCATCAGTACTTTCTACTTCTAATGAGATTGCTCCGTTGTTGCCTTCTAGGTTGGTTACTGGAGTTACGGATTCTGTGATCGCGAGATCATTCTCCGTACCTACTGTATAACAAAACTCTTGTACACAATCTGAAATACGCTCTGAAACTGTAACACAGTATTGGCCTGGATCTAAGTTTGTCTGAACAGTTTCATTATCTCTTAGAGGAGCATCCCAACTGTAATCTAACCTCAAGTCTTCATCTATTAAATCTGTCTCAAGGGTAATAGTACCTCCTCTATCACAAGTAGCATCATCTACAAATGCTGACACATCAAAAAACAATTCTCTTATTGTATAGCATCTAGTAAACTCACAGTCAGCATTATCTGTAATTGTGACACAATATGTACCGCCTCTAAGGCCTGTTTGCAGACCACTGTTTGAGAGGTTATTATCCCAATCATAATCTAGTCTTCCGTTTTCTCCTGAGACTGTCAGATCTATTCTTCCTCTCTGATCACAGGTGTTATCATTGACTTGACTACTTACACTTAGATTACATATTTCTGCGCATTGTCCTACTCTTATCGAACCAGCATTCACTGTCGGTGTAATTGTCTGTCCACTGCTATTACCAAATGCTAGACCACCATCTAAAAATCTAATGTTAGAAGAAATATTATTATCACATTCTCCAATCACATTAAAACATGCTTGCATCAGAATGGAATTGTTAGACAATGAAAATGGGGTCGCAGAACTCCATGTAACCCTAAGCCTATCTGGAGAAAGAAATTGTGCATCCGCATCATCGAAGTCAGGGAACCTTACACTTGCTACTTGAGTATAATCAAGTACATCATCATCCCACTCAATTGTAAATTGAGCAGAAGTAATATCTTCAAAATCAACAACTCTAATACTCAAGCAGGTTTCTTGACCCATATCGCCTGTTATATTCCCAGCTGTAAGTTCC